>JBOHST010000374.1:0-37213 GCA_050733375.1 Gemmatimonadales bacterium | reverse complement strand
TCCGCAACTGGGGGCTCAAGCTGGCCGCCCTGTTCCTCGCCCTGATGTTGTACGTGGCCGTGGCGGCGCAGGAGCAGTACACGGAGCAGTTCACGATGCGGCTCGAGGTGCACGCACCCCCCGGCCGAACGATGCTGAACACCCCGCCGCCCGTCACCGTGGTACTGCGCGGCAAAGGCGGCGAGCTGCTCAAACTGCGCCTGTTCCGCCAGGTGATCACGCTCCAGGTCCCCGAGACGCTGAGCGTCGCGACCTGGACGACGATGCTTCGGCCGGCCGACGTGGTGCTCCCCAAGGGCGCCGATGTCGAGGTGGACCAGATTACCCCGCACGAGGTGGTGGTGCAGCTCGATTCGGTGGGAAGCAAAGAGGTGCCGATCATGTCGCGGGTGAGCGTCCGACCGGACTCCGGCCAAGCCCTGGACGGCGGCCTGCAGATGGCCCCCAACGTGGCGCGATTGGTCGGCCCCGATCTCCTGCTGGCGGCGATCGAGTCGGTGGCCACCGTGCCGACGATGCTCGATGCGGTGCATGGCCCGTTCACCCGCCTCGTGACGCTCGACACCGCACCGCTCGGCGTCGTACGGCTCTCGCCGAAGGAAGTGCGGGTCAGCGGGACGACCACCACGGTGTTCGAGCGCGTGTTCAACTTGCTGCCGATCGAGAGCGGCGCGGGCCCCCTCAGTGGCTATGAGCTGCGGCCGGCGCGCGCCACAGTCCTGGTGCGCGGCTCCGAAGCGCTGGTGCAAGCCATGACCAAGGACAGCTTCAAGGTCATTGTGCACCTGGCCGGCCCGGTCACCGATACCGCGACGGTGCAGATCCGGGTGTTGGCGCCGCGGGGTATCCGGGCCCGCGTCGTCCCCGATTCGGTGCTGGTGGTACGCCGTCGAGGCGGCCGTGGCTGACGTCGTCCTGGGAATCGAGACGTCCTGCGACGAGACCTCGGCCGCGGTGCTGGTCGGTGGATCGGGGGGCCGCCCGCCCGAGCTGGCCAGCCTCGTGATTCTTTCCCAGGACATCCATCAGGTGTTTGGCGGCGTCGTGCCCGAGCTGGCGAGCCGCGCGCACCTCGCGGCGCTGCCCGCGGTGGTCGAGCGGGCCCGCGCCGAGGCGGGCCTGTCCTGGAGCGCGGTCGACGCGGTCGCGGTGACCGCCGGTCCGGGCCTCGTCGGCGCGCTGCTCGTGGGGGTGGTGTACGCCAAGGCTCTGGCCTACGCCCGGGACCGCGCGCTGATCGGCGTGAACCACCTCGAGGGCCATCTGTTCGCCCCCACCGTCGAGGACCCGGAGCTCGCTCCGCCGTTCGTGGCGCTGCTCGTGTCGGGCGGGCACACGCTGCTGCTCGACGTCCCCGCCTGGGGGCGCTATCGCCTGCTGGGGGCGACGCGCGACGACGCCGCGGGCGAAGCGTTCGACAAGGTCGCCACGCTGCTCGGCCTGGGCTTTCCCGGCGGGCCCGCGATCGAGAAGCTCGCGACGACCGGCCAGCCCGGGCGCTTCACGTTTCCGCGTCCGATGAGAGACGAAGGCCTGGAGTTCTCCTTCTCGGGACTCAAGACCGCCGTATTGTACGCGGTCCGTGCCAGTGCGGATCTGCCGCGCGACCGCGCCGACCTGGCGCGCGCATTCCAGGACGCGGTGCTCGACGTGCTCGTGACGAAGCTCGCGCGCGCCGTGGACGCGACGGGCTACCACACCGCCGTGCTGGGAGGCGGGGTCGCCTGCAGTCGCGCCCTCGCGGCGCTCGCCGCCGAGCGCCTCCGCGGCGTGGCGCGGGTGGCCGTCGCGAGTCCGCGGCTCAACGCCGACAACGCGGCCATGATCGCGCGCGCCGGGTGGTGGCGTCTGCAACAGGGCGAGCGCAGTGACTGGCGCCTCGACGCTCGGGCCGACTTACCGCTACCAGGTCTCGAGCCGTCGAATACCACGCACCACGCACCACGGATTTCATGACCGTCTACCCGCTGGTTTTCCATGTCGGCCCGCTGTCGGTCACCGGGTTCGGCATCATGATGATGCTGGCGTTCATCTTCGCCGGCTGGGCCATGCAGCTCGATCTGCGGCGCCGCGGGCTCGACGAGGAGTTCGCCGCGGATGTCGTGATCGGCGGCGTGGTCGGCGGCCTGATCGGAGCCAAGCTCTGGTACGTGGCGCTCACCGGCGAATCGCTGTTCAGCCGTGGCGGGTTCGTGTGGTACGGCGGGTTCCTCGGCGGGGTGTTGGGCGTCGTGCTGAACGGCTGGCGGCGCCGCGTGCCGATCGCATTCACCGCGGAGCTGGTGGCGCCCGCCCTGGCGCTCGGCTACGCGATCGGACGCGTGGGGTGCTTCCTGGTCGGCGACGACTACGGCGTGCCGACGACCGTCCCGTGGGGAGTGAAATTCCCCTACGGCCTTCCACCCACGACCGTCGCCAATCTCACCCAGTTCCATGTCGCCTTTGCGCCGGGGACCAGTCCGTCCGAGGTCGTGGCCGTGCATCCCACCCAGGTGTACGAGACGGCGCTGATGCTGCTCGCGACGGCGTGGCTGTGGAAGCAGCGCGCGCACTCCCACAAGGCGGGATGGCTGTTCGGGTGCTATCTGATCGTGGCGGGGTTGGAGCGGCTCGCGATCGAGTTCTTGCGCGCCAAGGATGACCGGCTGCTGGGCGGCTTCACCATCGCGCAGCTGGCGAGCGTGGGCCTGGTCGTGATCGGGGTGTTCTTGGTTGGGAAGCTGAGAGGGCCGTCAGCCGTCAGTGGTCAGCCGTCAGTCCTGGCGCGCAAGAGCTCAGTATCAGCCTGACGGCTGATCGCTGACGGCTGCCGGCTTGAGTTTCGTCACTAGAGCGACCACCAACAGCAGGAGCAGCACTCCCTGCAGCCCCACTGATTCCAGTGTGGGATAGATCCCGAGAAACGGGACCCGCAGCCAGAGCAGCCCAGGAATCACCGTCGTCCCCACGATCTGCGCCTCCTGCAGCTCGGCGATTCCCTTCCCCGCAAATACGAACGCCATGTAGTAGAGCAGCGCGCCGGTCACCGCGAAGAACGCCTTCATCGGCATGCGGAGGCCGAGTCGCATGATCGCGACGTAGAGGAACACCAGGGCGACCGCGCCCAGCGCCACGCCCGCCGCCACGGCGCCGCCACCGGCACCGCCCGGTCCGGCGGAGACGAGCAGCGCCTTGTAAAACAGGATCGTCTCAACCCCCTCCCGGTACACCGCGAGGAATGCCACCGAGGCGAGTGCCAACGCCGATCCCGAGGAGAGCGCCGACTGCATCTTGGATCGCAGGAATGCGCTCCACTTGTCCGCTTCTATTTTGGAGAACAGCCAGTAACTCACATAGAACAGCACCACCACCGCCACGAGCATTGTGATCCCCTCGAACGCCTCACGCTGGCTGGGCCCGGCCTCGATCAGCAGCTCGAACACCACGGCGGTGACGACGCTGGCGCCGACGGCCGCCCAGGCACCCAGGGCGACCTCGCGGCGTCGCGCTGATGCGCCGGACCTGGTGAGGAAGGTCATCAGCGCGGCAATGATGAGAATCGCTTCGAACCCCTCGCGCACCAGCAGCAGGAACGACTGCATCCAGAGATGGGTCTCAGAGCTCTTGTCGGTGGCCACCCGCTCGGCGTGCTCGAGGTCGCCCAGCAGCGCGTGGTGGATCGCCCGCAGCTCCGCCGTGGTCGCCCTACCTGCGGCACGCTGGCGCAGCTGCGCGAACTCGTCCTCGAGCCGCGACGCGAGTCCCGCGTTTTTCGCCCGCACGGTCGCCTCGACCCCCTCGAAGGTCATATACGCGTCGAACGCGAGCTTCTCGGAGCGGAGGGCGACCGCCGAATCGAGCTGGCGTCGGACGACGGCGAAAACCGTCGCATCCGGTGAGCCGCCGTACGGCAGGGTCAGGACGTAGGCTGCGACAGCGAGGCGGTCGGCTTCCGTCAGCGTCTGCTCGAATTCGGGCATGGCCGTTCCCGCGACGCCGATCGTGATCTTGCGGTACACATCGTCGAAGGAGAGTGGCCCCTCCCCGGAGGAGGCGAGGCTTGACGGCGGCGGCCCGGTGAGGCGCTTCGCTTTCGGTCCGTCGCCCCGGCCAGTTTCGCCGTGGCAGAATGCGCATTGATCGTGGTACACGGCCGTGCCGCGCGCGAGCGACGGCGGGTTGGACGGCATCGGGAT
The DNA here is from genome assembly GCA_050733375.1 of Gemmatimonadales bacterium. Classification (GTDB taxonomy): domain Bacteria; phylum Gemmatimonadota; class Gemmatimonadetes; order Gemmatimonadales; family GWC2-71-9; genus DASTHG01. The sequence goes on along the minus strand of JBOHST010000374.1, from coordinate 33,038 downwards.
GAGCGCCCCGTCGACCGCGGCGGCGATGCGTGCGGTCAGGGTCGCCACGAGTCGGTCGACCTCGCCGGGCGGCGCGACCCGGTCGAGCATGGTGCGGAGCTCGGTGAGCGTACTGTCGCCGTAGCTGCGCACCGCCGGCGGCAGGAAGGGCGCGTCGAACCGAGCCTGGTCGAGGAACAACTTTGCTTCGGCCACTTCCTCGGCGGCCACCACCTGTGCGCCACCGGGTGCCACGCCCACCGCGTATTCCTTGGCCGCGAGCGTGGCGGCCGCGACAATGCGGCGCGCCGCACTGAGCGAATCGTCTGCCTGCGCCGACAGGCGGGCCGCGAGACCGACGACGAACGTGATGTGTAGAAACAGGTTACGGGAAATGAGAATCATTCTCAGAAGGTGTGCACAGAAAAGTAGAACAGCAGCCGCGGGAAGGCAACCGACACACCGTGGTTCAGCTCTCGGTGTCCAAGACCGCCACGGCGACCGCGGCCTGATGTGTATGCGACAACGACACGATCACCCGCCGCACCCCCAGAGCCACCGCCCGCTCGGCGGCGAGCCCCGCCAGCGCCACTTCCGGCCGGCCGTCCTCGTCGCGCACGACTTCAATCTCGCGCCACCCGATCCCCCGCGCCGCCGCGCTCCCCTGCAGCGCCTTGTAGACCGCCTCCTTGGCGGCGAGCCGAGCCGCGACGCTTTCGGTGGGATCCGTCTTGGAGCGGCAGTACCGCGCCTCATCCGGCGTGAGCAGACGATCGAACACGTGCGCGCCCTTCTCGGCGAGCATCTGGCGCACCCGGGACACTTCCACCAGGTCTACCCCGACACCGACGACGCTCATGGGCGGGTCACGAACAGGCGTCGCCGTGACACGTTGCCGTCCAGCTCCAGCACCACGAGATAGGCGCCGTTCGACACCCGGCGCGAGCCGGCCGTGAGGTCCCATGCGTACTCGGTGGACCCTGGGGTAAGCGTCGCCGACAGCAGCCGCTCACCGGTGAAACTGTAGACGCCGACGCGCGGCGCCCCACTTCCGACCGGCCACGAGAACACCACCTGCGCGCCGCGCACCGGGTTCTCCGACACCTCGAGACTCGCGACCGGCGGCTGCGCCGCAAACAGACCGGTGGAGTCGCTCGCGAACCCGACCGCGTCCAGCCACCAGGTGAACCCGGTCGACACGAAGCGCACCCGCGCCGCCGGCGTGTGCGCGACCGCCGGAAGATCCACCCGCACCGGGTACCACGCCGGCCCATCTCCCACGATCGCCGTCACGTCGTTCCAGGTGGCGCCGTTATCCGCCGAGACCTGCACCAACCCACGCAGCTCGGGAGTGAACGTCGACCCACGATGCTTGGTCCAGAACTGGAGCCAATTGCGCGAGCGGCCCGACAGATCGACCGCGGGCGACGTGAGGGTATCGGAGGTGAACGTCCCCCACGACCACAGCCCGGCGAGCGCGTCGTTCGTGCGAGTCCATCCCTGCCAACCCGTGTCGAGGTCCTCGGCACCGGCGAGCGAAATGAGCTCGGCCTCGAATCCCACCCCGTCCACCCGAATGGCCCGGGTGCCGTCGGTGCTCAGGTCCGTGCGCCACACCGTTCGCACGGTACCGCGAGTGAGCGAATCGGCGGACAGCGAGCGGGTCACGACACTGCCGGTGGCCGACCGCGCCGTGAGCGTGAACGGCACCGGGCCGGCGGACGGCAGACTCACCCACGCCTCCGGCCAGATCGATTCCACCCGTGGCGGCGTCGGCCCGGCGCCGGCCGGGCCCACGGCAGTCGCCGGGTCGCCGGCGGTCGCGATCACGGCGAGCGCGAACGGCAGATTGTCCCGGAACACCCGCTCGACCAGTGCGGGGTCGTCGGGCAGCGCGAAGCCGTAGTAGAGACTCGAATCGCCGGTGCAGCAGCCGCTCGTCAGCTCGGGCGTGAAGGCGATCGTTTGGTGAGCGCGATAGGCCCAATCAGTGTACTCGCCATTGGTCGGGTACAGGTTCCAATTCGGGCCGGGGTGGTAATACGCGTGGATCGTGCCCGGGAGGCTGTCGTGGACCGCCGGGGCGAGATCGGTGCCCGCGAGCGCGCGATACACCGGCAAGTCGGGCGGCATCGCCCCGGGCCGGAAGCCGTACGGATGCAGCACCAGCCCGCCGAAGGTGTGGTAGGAGACGGCGCTCACCGGCGGGTGCGCCGCGTGGAAGGCGATGATCGCCTGCGTCTCGAGCTCAGAGGCGGGCGACGGGCCGCGGTAGGTTTCGGCCACTCCCACAGGGCTCGATCCGGCGTTGTCGTAACCCCAGAACTCGGGGTAGTTGCGGTTCAGATCCACCCCGACCGAGCCGTCGGCGTTGGGCCGCCGATTCTTCCGCCAAAAGCGGTCGGTGGTGAAGGTGTATTGGTAGCCGTCGGGATTCTCGACGGGAATCACCCAGATATCGCGCGTGTCGCGCAACGCCGGCGGGAGCGAATCGGCGAGCCAGCGGATGAGTCGCATCGCCATTTCGGTCGCCACCCACTCGCGCGCGTGGTGGGTTCCCATGAACAGCACGTTGGGTCGGGATGCGGCGTCGGTCGCGGCGCCGATCTTCACCGCGAGAATCGGGCGGCCCTCGAGCGTCGCGCCGATCGAATCGACGTGGAGCAGCGTATCCGCCGCGGCCCACGCGGCGAGCGCGGCGCGGATGCCGGTCACAGGCTTGTCGAACGACCGGTACACCTGAAAGGTGTCGGCCGCCGCGCCGACGGGCGGCAGGCCCGGCGGCGGCGCCGCGACAAAGCCCCGCGCGGCAAGCAGTCGCTCCATCTCCGGAGACGCCACGATCATCGCCTCGAGCCCGCTGATGCCACGTCGGACCCCGGCGACCTCGAAGCCGAGGCGCGCGAGGGAGTCGATGCCCGCCGGACCGGACACCGGCACCGCCAGCGGGCGGAGCTGAGCGGCCGCGGGGGCGTGGAGTCCCGCACCGAGCAGGACTAGAAGTCCAACAACGCGGCGAGCCATGTCGGAGCCGGAAGGTAGCCGCCGAGCACGAGCCCGAGCCAGATCGCGAGGGCGGCACACGGGATCCAGACGCTGAACACCGGCGCCAGGCTGGGCCGCCAGGCGTTGATCGCCTCGAGCTCGGGAGCCCAGCGCGTACGCTCCGCTTCGACCTGGGTCTCGAGCACGAGCCACGCCGCTTCGAGCCGCCGCGCGGCCAGCTGCTGCGCCTCCTGCCATTCGGCATGGTCGGCGGGGTCGGCCGGCCATGTCCGGTGCAGCGTGTCGGTCGAGCGGGTGACGGCCCGCAGCGCCTCCTCGAAGTGGTCGGCCCCCGACGCGAACCGCGCGGCGATCGCCCGGCGCTCGACGCTCACCAGCGCGAGCGCGCGCTGCTTCCGCCGCGGCATGCGCACCCGGCGCGCTGCGCCCGCGAGACTTGTGTCCAGCGCATCCGCCACCCGTTCGGCCGTGCGACGTACCGCCTCGTTCCAAGCGCCGCTCCACGCCTCGTGGCTGAGATGCGTGAGCGCGCGCGCGGGCGCGTCATCGGCGGCGTCGCGTCGCGCGGCGCCGGCGCATTCGAGCACGCGCGTCGCCAGCGCCTCTCGCAGGTCGTCGAGCGGCACCCACGGCTCGACCAGTCGGCGCGGGACGATGAGCCGGCCCAGCGCCGGCGCCAGCTCGGGGACGTGCAGTTTCACGATTGGCCGCGGGCGAGCAAGGGTCGCCGTCCGGTGCGGCGCCGGTAGGCCGCGGTGAAAAACGGCAACGACTCCGACAGGAATCGCTCGCGGGGCAAGCCGATCGCCGCGATGGCGCGCTCGATGGCGGCAGGCGGTCCTTCCACCTCGAGCAGGGTGTCCATCCGCGGATAGCGCTCGAGCCGCAGGGTCGCGGCCCCCAACCGGTACACTTCGACCTGTCGATCGATGGCGAGCGTCACCCGGTACTTCAGCCGATCGAGCAGCGCCTGCAGCGCCGCCGGGTCGCCCACGGCGACCTCCAGCTCGGCGCGGTGGCGGTAGCGCCCGCGGGCGCTCGCCGGTCCCTTCCAGGCGAGCACCGCGTGGACGCGGCCGCGGCCCGCCGGCCGATACGTCCGGAGCCGCAGGACCTGGTCGCCGCGGGTGAGCTCGCGGGCGCGATCGTAGCGGCGGTCGAGCATCCGGCCCCGGAATTCCAGCCGTGCGCCAGCGCGCCGCAGCGCGCGTCGCAACGGCGCGACGGCGATGACGCGCGCTTTGACTTCGAGCTCCTGATGCGGCGGGCGCAGGGGAGCGCGGGTGGCGGTCACGCGAGCAGCGCGTCGAGCACGGTCGCCGTCTCGGAGAGATCGGCGAACACCCGGGTAGCGCCCGCCGCGGCCAGCGCCGCGACGTCGTAGTAGCCGGTCGCGACAGCGACGGTGCGGGCACCGATGGGGCGCGCGCACGCGATGTCATCGGGCGTGTCGCCGACGATCACGACATCCGCTCCCGCGATACGTTGCCCGCTCAGGGCTTCGGCGCGGCGCCGTGCGATGGCGGGGAGCTCGGGCCGGCGCGGCGCGTCCGACCCGAACGCGCCGACCGTGAAGCGCGCCGGATCGATCCCCGCCGAGCGCAGCTTGAGCGCCGCGCCGCGCTCGAGGTTGCCGGTGAGCAGCCCCACGAGCGCCCGCCGTTCCGCTTCCGGGCGGGCGAGCGCCGCGAGCAGCTCCGCGACGCCGGCCATTAACCGGGTGGCCTGGGCCGGTCGCGCCAGCTCGGCCTTGAGCAACGTGACGTAGCGCTCGCAGACCGCGTCGATACGCGCCGCGTCGCCCGCCGCCGGATGCCCCGCGAGCCCCAGCAGCTCGCGCACGATCTGGGGATCGGTCTTGCCGTCGAACCGGTGGCCCTCGATCGGGCCCGCGGTGCCCATCTCGTCGAGCATAGCGCGCTGGATAGCACGCCGGCCGGCCCCGTCCGTCAGGAGAATCGTCCCGTCGATGTCGAACAGGATGAGCCGCAGCGGCGGGGTCATCGCCGCTCCACGCGGCGCACCCCGACCAGCTGGTCCCGCAGCCGTTGCAGCCGCGGATGGTCGGCGAACAAGTCTTCGCTCGCCACACCCCCCCGCGGCAAGGTGGAATGCACCATGCGCCCGGCTCCGGCCCACAGGGCCACGTGCGACACACGCCGTTCCTCGGCGAAGAACAACAGATCACCGGCGTGGTACCCCGCCCCGCTGGCATCGAGGCGCACTTCCTCGCCCGTGACGAACTGCTGGTCGCTGTCGCGCGGCAGCACCACGCCGCGCGCCGCCCAGATCGCCTGCGCGAGCCCGGAGCAGTCGACTCCCCACTCCGTCCGGCCGCCCCACAGGTACGGCGCGCCCCCGAACCAGCGGAGCGCCAGCTCCGGCGCTGCGATCAGTCGTGCCTCCGCGTGCAGCTCGCTTTCGAGCCGCACCATGCCCGTGTAAATCCGCGCGAGGCGGCCGTCGGCCGTCTCGACGAGCCCGTCGCGCCGCAATGCCAGTCGCGCGCCGATCGGCAACCGCAACCGCATTCCCTGATACTCGAGCTCGCAGCCGAGCGAGCGAGCGGTGGCCCGCGCCAGCCAATCCGCGAGCCAGTCGTTCGTGCCGATCGTCGCGTAGCCGGCGTGGGTCCAGGCCACGTAGCCGTCGGCTCCGCGCACGTGCAGCCAATCGCCACGCCGCTCCAGCAGGGCGAGCGGCTCGCCGTGCAGTCCCTCGGACACGCGCGGCGCGCTGATCGACGGCTCGTCGAGCAGCGGCGCCACCGCTGCGGTGACGACGGCCATGCCGCCATCGTCCACCGACGCGTCAGGGAGCAAGGACACGTCCACGGCGAGGCCGGCCTTCGCGCCCTCGAGCCGCAGATCGGCCAACGCCTCGCGGCTCGTCGTGCGGCCCACGAGGCGCTCTCCGGACGCGATGACGTCGAACACCCCCAGCCGGCGGTCGGGGACCCATTTCCGGCGCAGGTCGTCGAGCGCGCGCGCCAGCCGGTCCGTCACGACGCGAGCCCGGGCGTGCGCGCGTTCCCGCGGGCGAGGCGCACCGCGCGCTCCAGCGCTTCCGGCACCACCTCTGCCGTGAGGGCCTCGGCCTGGAGCGGCGAGGCCGGCGGCACCGCGGCCGTGCTGACGGCAAACACGACGTCCCCATCGAACAGGGTGCCGTAGGGCGTGATGCGACGTGCCAGGGCATCGCCGGCGGCATGGGCGAGGGCTTCGAGCGCAATCGTGTCGAGCGCGGCGTTGGTGGCCACGACGGCGAGGGTGGTGTTCCGCGGGCTCGCCCGACCACCGCCGAACGGCTCACCTCCCCGCGCCAAGTACCGCAGGCCATCGAGGAACCCACCGGCGTCGTCGCGCGCCCCGGCGAGGATCGCGCCCCGCGCGTCGCGCACATCGCCTACCGCGTTGACGACCACGAGGGCTCCGACCACGACGTCGCCCGCGCGCATGGCCCACGTGCCGACCCCGCCCTTCATCGCCCGATCGATCCCCGCCGCTTTCCCCACCGTCGCACCCGCGCCGGCGCCCACCGAGCCTTCGGCGATCTCCGCCGCCGCCGCCGCACAGGCCGCCTCCGCGTCATCCGGCCCGGGCCACACCGGGGCGGCTCCGGTATTCCCGAGGTCGAAGAGGACCGCCGTCGGGACGATCGGCACCACAAGGTCGGGGCCGACGGGAAACCCACGGCGCCGCGCCAAGAGCCAACGCATCACTCCATCGGCGGCACCCAGCCCAAAGGCCGAACCGCCGGTGAGGAGAATGGCGTCCACATGTGCCACGATGTGGCGTGGATCGAGCGCGTCGACCTCGCGCGTGCCGGTCGCCCGTCCGCGCAGCGCCGCCGCCGCGCGCATCCCGCCGGGCGGTGCAAGCACGACGGTGCACCCGGTGGCGCCGCTCGGATGCGTCCAGTGCCCGGCCACGATGCCGGGAACGGCGGCGAGATTCGGCGCGGGTGCGGCCACGGTCACGCGGCGAAGATAGCCGAGCTTGCTCAGCTTGTGGAGGTCAAATAGCTTCGAGTCGTCATGCCGGCGAACCCTCCCAGCCCCGAGCCCACGACGATTCTCGTCGTGGATGACGAATCCGGCATCCGACAAGCATTGCAGCGCTTCCTCACCCGCCTCGGGTATCGCGTGGTTGTGGCCGAGCACGGCGCCGCGGCGCTGGAGCGGATCGCCAGCGACCACCCGCAGGCGATGCTGAGCGACATCCGCATGCCGAACATGACCGGGGTGGAGCTGGTGCCGAAGGCACTGGCCTCGGAGCCCGATCTCGCCATCATCATGCTGACCGCGATCGACCAGCCCAAGACGGCCATCGAGTGCCTGCGACTCGGCGCGTATGACTACCTGATCAAGCCGCTCGACCTGGAAGAGCTGGAGGTGTCGCTGCAGAGCGCCCTGCGCAAACGGCAGCTCGAGGTCGACCGGCGCGAGCTGGAGCGCTGGTTGGCGCGCGAGGTGGCGGAGCGAACGCAGACATTGGAGGAGCGCACCAACGCGATCGCCGAGGTCGCCCTCGATGCGCTGGCGGCGGCGCGGGAATGGCCGGGTGAGGCGGATGCGACGCAACGGCTGGCGCGGGAGCTCGGCACGCCATCGGAAGAGCTGGCGCGCGATATTCAGCGGCGGCGTGCCTAGCCGCGCGACGCCGCCTTCGCTTTTTCCTCGCAGGCCCGGCAGCGCGTCACCCCCCGGAACATGCAGATCAGGCAGATGAACGTGCCGCAGTCGGCGCAGGGATAGCCCTCCGACGCCCGTTCTTCGTTGCCGCAAGCCCGGCAGACCATCCCGTCGTGCTCCTTCAAGACCGGCTTCTCCATGCGGACCTCAGAGGTCGAGGACGTAGATCTTAATCTTATTGATCAGCGTCGCGCGCGATATGCCGAGATCCCGCGCGGCCCGCGTGCGGTTGCCGCCGTGATGCCGCAGGGCAAGTTCGATCTGCTCCCGCTCGGCCGCCGCGAGGCTGCGAGGCCGGTAGGGTTCGCGGCGGAGGCGCCACCGCCCCGCCTCGGCCGCCCGCGCCACGGCCGCGGCCAGGTGGTCGGGGTTCATCGGCTGGGCGACGAACTGCTCCGCCCCCAGCTGGAGCGCGCGTATGCCGGCCGTCACCTCACCCGCGGCCACGACCACGACCAACGCGGCCCCGGAGGCGCGCACGCGACCGACCAGCGCGTCGTCGATCGGGTCGGGCAGGTCGCCGTCCCAGACGACCACGTCGGGCCGCGCCCGCTCGCTCGCCTCGAGGCCTGACACCCCATCGCGCTCGTGCAGCACCGTCCCACCCGTCACAGCGGCGAACCGCTCACATGCGACGCGCGCCAACGCATCGTCCGCCGTGACAATCAGCACCCGTTCAGCCACGGCCGTTCATTCCACCCGGCACAGTGTCCGGGTCCACAAATACCGTAAGGGCGCCCGGCATCACCCGTGCCTCGAGCGGCGTCGTGCCGGTGACTTCCCCGTCGAGCTGGGCCGGCAGCGGCGGCCCCGATTCGACCTCGATCCGCACGACCTGCCCGCGCCCAAACCAGACCTGGTCGCGCGCCGCCCGCCCTTGACTCAGCAACAGCTCCGCGAACGCCGTCACGCTCTGCCAGGCGCCATCGGCGCGCAGCGCCACGACGTCGAGCACGCCGTCGTCGGGGCGGATATCGGCGCGCAGCCGCAGGAACGGCGGCATCAGGTCCGCGCAGTTGCACACCAGCACCATCGCCGCGTCCTGCCGATGCTCCACGCCATCGATGGTGAACCGGTGCGGCGCGTTCGCCGCGGTGGCCAGGCCGGTCAGCGCCTGACGGATGTAGGCTGCCCGCCGCCAGCGTCGTTTGCTCGCGGCATCGGTGCGCCCCATCAGGGCGGCATCGAATCCTGCCCCGCAACACACCGCGAAGTAGTGCAGGCCGTCGGCGCGTTCGACGGCCCCGAGGTCGATCGCATACGGCACCGTCCGCAAGATCGCCCGCGTCGCCGCCAGCGGACGGCGCGGGAGCCGCAGGTTCCCGGCCAGCACGTTCCCGGTCCCGCCGGGCAGCAGGCCGAGCGGGATCCCGGTCCCCGCGATCGCCGCGGCGATCTGCATCGCGGTGCCGTCGCCGCCGTACGACAGCATCGCGTCGAATCCCTCGGCGCGCCCGCGCTCGGCAAGCCGGCGTGCGTCCCCGGGGGCGGCGGTCGCGGCAACTTCCACCGCCCACCCGGCGGCCCGCAGCGTTTCCCGCACCGCCGTCAACGCCCGCGCGTCGGTGCGCGCCGCCGCGGGATTGGTGATCAACAGCGCCCGCGTCATGTCAGTAACGGCGCTCCCAGAAGAGATCTCCGCCGACCTGTCGCTGGGAGTTGCCCGTACCGGGGACGTCGTTGGGGCAACTCCTCACCGGTTCGACGCTGGCCTCGGTACGCCATTCCGGGCTGATCCGGAACTGGAGGCTCGCACCCAACTGGTTTGCGCCGGGGCAGAGGCTCGCCCGCACGATGAAGAACGTTTTCTGGCCCACCTGCCATCCGGCCGCGAAGCTTGCCCCCATCCACGGGCTGCCGGGGTCGCCGGGACGGATCTCCACGTAGTCGAGCGGGATGCCGAGATCCGATACGACGGTGCGCTCCAGCTCGCCGGAAATCGCGCCCGAGATGATGCTCGAGACCGTACTCGACAGCAGGGCTGAGCGGCCGGTCGCCACGCCGGGAGTGCCGCTGGCGATGTCGGCACTCGGCTGGCCGAACATCAAGTAGGAGATGATATCGGTCTGCGGCATGTCGCACTCCTGGGCCTGCAGCGTCAGCCGTGGCACGTACAGGGTGCCGCCGATGTGCGCGACGACAGTCACGTTCTCGTCCTTGCCGCCGCAGACCTTTGTTGTCTGGGTCGTCGTGGACACCGGGCGCACGACATGCCTGGCCTCGATATCGAGACCCGCATCCAGATCCGGCGTGCCGAAGTAGCGTACCGACCCCTGGGTCACGACGAACTCACGCGTCACCGGCCCCACGAGCAGCCGGTAGGTGCCGCGCGGCGCCTGCAGGTTCCCCGTCAGGAGGAAATTGCGGTTCACCTTGTTCACGTTGAGCCGGCCGGTCAGCTGAATGTTCGCCTCGTTGGACCGCAGCCACATGCTGTTCCCCATCGCGAGCTGCAGGTCGCGGATCCGCAGGCTGTCCAGGAACACGTTGTGAAACGACGGGCCCAATCCCTGGCGCCGGATCAACGCCGCGAGCGAGGTGTCGATCAACGCGGCCAACGCGGGGTCCGGCGCATCGAGGTCGATGACCCGCTTGGTCACGAGATCGGCGAAGTAGAGCACGCCGCTCGTGACCGTCCCGGTGCCGGTGAGCGTGGCGCCGAACACCGGACCGCTCAACGCCAGGCGAGCGGTGGCGGTGATGCTCAGATCACCCCGGATTTCGAGCGCCTTGAAGTCGCGCGCGTTGATGTCCAGCGCGAGCACCGGGCGCGTCAGCCGCTCCAGGCGGACGTACCCCGACAGGTCCGCCTGGCCGTGTTCACTATGGATGGCGAGCGAGTCCACCCGCAGCGTGTCGCCGCTCAGCCGCAAGCGGCCCGCGATATTGCTCCAGCGCACACCCAGCGCGGCGATGCTGACACCGCCCGAATCGACCCGCATGGTCCCGTCCAGCCGCGGGGCATCCCACGTCCCTCGGACCGCGACGTCGGCCGTCACCTGGCCCTGGACGTCGCGCAGTGCGGCCGTGAACGCCTCGAGCGTGGCGAGGTCCGCCGCGTCGGCGCGCGCGCGAATGGCGAGCGTATCGGAGAGCTGGCGCTTCGCCACCGGGACGAGGGCGAGATCGAGCGGCAGGTGCGCGGTGAGGGCCACGATCTCCAAGCCGTTGCGTCGCAGGTACGCGGTCGCATCGAGCCGCCGGCCGGCATAGGCGACGGTGCCGTCCAGCGACGGCGCGGCCTCCTTCTCCGGCATCACCGCGAAGCGGCCCTCGTACACGGGGTCGCGGCGCGAGCCGCGTAGCGCGAGGTCCAGCGCGACGTCGCCCTCGGCACCCAACGTATCCTGCTGCAGCAGCGCGTACACCCCGACGAGCGGGAAGCCTTCGACGTGAAGTTTGGCCGAGTCCGCCCGGCCCGTCCCGGCGGTCGGGACGGTTCCCTCCACCTCGATCCGACCCGGGCCGTTCACCCGCCGCAACCCCATCCGGCTCACCGTGAGCGTCGAGTCGTCGAACGCCAGCCGCGCGGGCGATTCGAGGAACCAGACTCCGCCGGGCAGCCGTACCGCGAGCGAGTCGAAACCGACGACACCCTGCCCCGCCGAGTCGCGCGCAAAGCGACCTCCGGCGAGGAAACCGCTCAGGTCGCCGATCCGCGAGCGGGCGAACCACCCGAGCGAATCGGTCCAGCCCCGCACCGCGGCCGACGCCGCCCCAAAACCCCGCTGGCCGTGCGCCAGCGAGTCAGCGGCGGCTTCCAGCCAGACAATCGGGCGCGGACCTGGCTCGTACGCGCCCCGCAGCCGCACCTCGGGCACGCGCCAGTCACCGATGGCCAAGTCGCTCCCGGTGCCGAAGCCGTCGAGGGCGATCGAATCGAGCGCACCCGATGCGCGCAGATTGAGGCGGCCCGTGCCGCTTGCCAGTACCGCGCGCACGGAGTCGCCCCACGCGCCGCCGGTCCAGGCCACGAGCGAGTCGAGCGATCCCAGGTTGGTGACGTCGAAGGTGATCAGCGCCTCGCCGCGCGCCGGTCGCCGCCAGCCGAGCGTGCCGGCGCCGTCCGTGGCGACTCCCGGCTGGCGCAGCCACAGGGTGTCGAAGTGCACCAGCCCGTCGGCGGCGCGCAGCATCACGACTCCGCTGTCGAGCGCCGCCCCGGCCAGGCTGGACGGCGCGAGCCGCACGGCGACGCTGCCGACCGGGGCAGACCCGGACGTGTCGGCGTCCATCGTCGTGATAACCGTCGCATTGAGGCGCGATGGGGGGGCTTCGGACACCCAGCGCTCGAGCGCGATATTGGTGGCAGTGAGCTGGAGGCCGCGGGCGCCCCGACGGTCGGGGAGCAGGACCAGCGCGCCGTTGGCTTGGAGGCGCCCACCGCCGCCCAAACGCATGAGGTCGAGCTGGGTGCCGAGCGAGTCGACACGGCCAGTGAAGCGCGCCGTCCCGGTCACTCCCCCTTCGAGCCCGAGGCTCGGGAAGCTCCCCTGGAGCCCGTCGAACGACAGCGTGTCCAGCTGCGCGTCCACGTCGAGCGCCAGCGTATCGCGCCGGGAGTCCGCGGCGAATCTGCCCCGCAATACGCTTGCCGGCCGCTCGCCATCCAGGTGACGCAGCGTCCCGTTGAACGTCAGGTTCGTCAGCGACCCGGTGAGCGTCCCGGTGGCGGTGAGCGTGCCGTGCAGCGACGCGGCTGGCAGGAGACGCGCGACCGTGCCGAAGGCGAGCGTCGTGGTATCCACGTCGAACAGGCCGAAGGTGATCCCCGCCGGGGCGACGAGGTCCACCAGCCCTCGTCCGCGCACGCGACTCTCCGGCCACTCGGGAACGAGCGAGTCTCGAAACATCCAGTCGAGGTCGAGCGTGAGGGCGCTGAGCCGGCCGTCCGCGCGGGTGCGTCCGGTCAGATGCCCGTAGAACGGCAACGTGTCGAGGAAAGCATGGGGCAGCGTCAGGTCGAGATCGTCGGCGGTGATATCGGCGCCACGCAGCGCCACGAGCCCCGAATCGGCCGCCACGAACGCGGTGGCGCGGCCCAGCGCCCTCCCGCCGTGATAGGCGAGATCGAACGTGTCGAGCCGCACCTCGAGCAGCCGCTCGCCGTGGGAGCGAACCGCCAGCGCGCCGCGCAGCACCGCACCTTCGGGGAACCGCGGATCGATGAACCGCATGTCCGCCAACGTCACCGAGTCGGCGCCGATGTCGAGGTTGTAGAGCAGCGGGCCCCGCGGCCAGGCCAGGCGGCCACGCAGGGACAGGCGCGACGCCGGCAGCCCCACCACCGGAAGGTCTGCCTCGAGCGAGTCTCCATCGATTGAGACGCGCCCCCGCGCATCGGTAAGCTCGACCGGCGGGTCCGAGATCCGCACCGCGAGCGTCCCCAAGTCTACACGCAAGCCGCGCTGACCGGGTGCGGAGATTCGGAATGCGTCGATGTGGCCGTTGATGTCCTCGAAGCGGCGGATGCGGCGCCGTCCGTCGGACTCGAAGGCGTCGATTTCCAACAGCGAGTCGCCGGGGGTTTCGGACGACTGGAGCCGCAGCACCAGGTCGCCGTCCGTGATGTCCACGTTCCGCAGCACAATCAGCGGCTTCGGGCGGGGCACCAGCGGTTGCCGGCTGCGCGGTGATGCGGATGGCTCGCCCAGCCGCAACAGCTCCTCGATGTTGAGACGGCCGTGGCGGTGCTGGACGATGTTGAGGTACGGCCGGTCGAGCCGCACGGCCATCAACACCACCCGTCCGGCCGCGAAATCCAGCAGGCTGTAGTCGAGCTCGGCGCGTGGCAGCCACGCCACGAGCGAGCTGTCCCGGTCGTACAGTTTGAGATCGGTGAGCACGAGCCCCCTGAGCAGGCTACCCGAGGCTCCACCCAGCTCGACCTGGCCGGCGACCGCGCCTTGCAGCGTCGTCTGGAGGACGCGCGCGAGGAGCGCCCGCCCCGCGGGCGTCCCGACCAGAGCGGAGAGCCCGCCCAGGAAGCAGGCCAGCACGCCGACCAGCGTCCACAACAGCGCACCCAACGAGCGCCGTACCATCAGAACGCCTGGCCGATGGCGAGTTGCAGCTGCAACCGCCGGAAATAGGTGTCGGGACGGCGACGCTGGTAGGTCGCGCGGAACACGCTCAACTCGCGGGTGGTGTTGTCCTGGAGCAGCAGCGTCCCCGACTCGGGATCGTAGGCGTTGTAGGCCACATCCACGCGCACCGGCCCGAGCGGGGTCGTGATCCGCACGCCCACGCCCGGCGTCACCCGCATCGAACGGAACGAGAACACCTCGTTTTGCCGTTCGTACACTTGGCCGACGTCCACGAAGGCCGCGAGCCGCAGCCGGTCCGGAAACACCGGCGCGGCGACCCGAACCTCTGCGTTGGCGAGCAGAATCGAGTTTCCGCCGGTCGCCACGGTGCGGAGGCCCTTGTAGATCGTGTCGCCATTCTGGACGGTGAAGGAGTCCGGATCGGTGATCACGTAGACCCGCGGGCCTAGCTCGTTGGCCCCGTAGCCTCGCACCGAATTGGGGCCGCCGCCGTAAAACCGCTGTTCCGGCGGCACGAACTGGGTACGCTGTCCCGCCAGGGTGATACGCACGGGGAGGAGGGCGCCGGCGTAAAACCGCCAGGCGAACACCCCGCGACGGCCGAACGGGAGGTATTGAGCGATTTCCATCTGGCCGCGATTGAACTCGTACAGGCTATCCGACCCGAGCACCCGCGACGAATGCAGCAGGGTGAGCCCGATGTGACTGCCGCTGGAGGGATCGAGGGCGAAGTCCTCGGTGCGCCGGGAAGCGGAAACCGTGACCGAGGCGAACGGGCGGCGCGTTCTGAGGTATCCCTGCGTGGCCGCGTCGCACACGCTGAACACACTGCAGAATATCGCCGGGTCGGCATCGGTGCGCCCGACGGAATAGCCATAGCTCACCCCCACCGGCACGCGACGGCGCGCGTTGAGGGTGACCCCCACGTTGCCGCCGACCTGTACCCGCGTGTAGGTATCGAGCTCGCTGCGGCGCTCGGCGAACGCCCCCACGCTCGCGGTGTGCTTCGGTGAGAGGAACGCCGACTGGAACAGCGTCAGCCCCACGTTGTAGTTCAGCGTGTCCGACTGCTCATCGTCCTCGAGCGGGCTACAGACGTATTCCTTGTCGAGGCCGGCGTTGAACGGCCACCCCACGCCGATTTTGGTGACGCGAAGGCTCAGATCCAGCACCCGCGAGTCCCCCAGGAACCCCAGCGCCGACCACCCCGACTGAAACCGGAAGCAGTCCTGCGTGCCGTACCCGCCGCCGAACCGGATGCGGTGGCGCGGCCCTTCGGCGACGCGCACCAGCACCCCGACGGTGGAGTCTCCCGCGGGGGGGGGTATGGTGTCGAGCAGCGTCACCGTCGCCGAGCGAAACAGTCCGACGCCGTACAGATCCCGCTGGCTCCGATACAATTGGTCCTCGCGGTATTGCTCCCCCGATCGCACCGATACGGTGCGCAACACTGTGGCCGTGTCCACCCGCTCCACCCCCTGCACTACGATCGCACCCACCCGCATATACGGTCCGGGCACGGCCTCGTAGCGCACCTCGGCCGTGAGTGCGCCGGCGTCCGAATCGAAGTTGCGCAGCACCTGTACGTAGGGGAACCCGCGGTTGCGGAGCCATGCGGCCACCGTGTCGGCGGAGGCCTGCATGAGGAAACGATCGAACGGGTCACCCACATGCAGCGGCATCGCCCGACGCAGCGGCCGCTCATTGGCGATTCCCGTAATGCCCTCCACGTCGAGACGCGTGACGAGCACCGGCTCACCCTCGTGGATCCGGAACGTGACGAACACATCGCGCGCGGTGCGGCGCACCGAGGTATCGACCACGACGCGCATGAACCCGCTCTGCCGGTAGAACAGGATCAGCCGGACGACATCGCGGCGGAACTCGAGCTCGTCGAAATACCGCTTCGCCCCGAGCCCGATCCAGCGGAGCCACCACACGCTGGCGAAGAAACTGGAATTCGAGGTCGCGATGACCGTGCTCAGGGTATACCGGTCGATCGAGTGGTTGCCGACGAAATCCAGCCCGCGCACCACGCGCTCCGGCTCCTGCTGAGCGGCGAGTGGGCGGACGGCCGCCGCGCACAGGGCGGCGATGAGGAGGAAACGCGCGGAACGCAATTGACGGTGTATGGCGTGCTCCGTATGTTGGCCGGCCACCACCCCAACTGTCAACCTTTTCGACACCGAGTTTGATGTTCCATTTCTGGCGTTTCTCGAGGATCGTGCTGCCGGCCGCCACGGCCGCCGCGTGCGTCGCAGAGCGCCCCGATGCGGGCGCTCCGCTCACCTACTACGAGAGCTACGATCCCCGTTCGCTGGATCCGGCGCTCTCGACCGACGTTCCCACCGGCGAGATGGTGACGCTCCTGTACGACGGGCTTACCCGGTTCGACCCCAACGGCACTCTCGCCGCCGCGCTCGCGGATCGTTGGACCGTCGACTCGCAGGGCCTGCGGTACGTGTTTCACCTGCGTCCGGCGGTGAAGTTCCATGACGGGTCGCCCCTCACGGCCGAGGCGGTGCGCCGGAGCCTCTTGCGGGTGCTCGATCCGCGATCCACGGGCGGCCGCGCCTGGCCGCTGCTGCCCATCGCCGGGGCGCGCGAGCACGCGGCCGGGACGGTCGCCGACGTTCGGGGGATCGAAACGTTGGGCGATACGGCCGTGGCCCTGACCCTCGCCCTGCCCCTCGCCGTCTTCCCGAAGTTCCTGGCGATGCCGGTGGCGTCAATCGTCCCCGCCAACCCTCCGCCCGACCTCGGCGCACGACCGGTTGGCACTGGCCCGTGGCGTTTCGCGGCCTGGGCGCACGACGACGCGCTGCGGTTCGTTCGGAATCCCGACTACTGGGGTGGGGCGCCCCTGGCGGAGTCACTCGTAGTGCGCATCATCCCCGACCAGCTCGTGCGCGCCGCCGAGCTGGAGGCGGGGCGCCTCGACGTCGTGGAAGTGCCGTTCGGGGAGACCGCGCGCTGGCGCGAGCGACACCCCGCCTGGCTGCAGGAGAAGCCCGCCCTGCGCGTCACCTACATCGCCCTGAACAATCGCCGCGGCGCGCTGCGGGACGTGCGGGTGCGGCAGGCGATCAACCACGCGGTGAACGTCGACCAGATCCTCACTACCGTGTGGAGCGGGCGCGGCATCCGCGCCCGGGGCGCGATCCCGCCAAGCCTCGCGGGCGGCGACACGACCCGACCCGCGTACGCCTACGATCCCGAGCGGGCCAGGCGGCTGCTCACCGAGGCCGGCCACGCGAATGGCCTGTCGCTCCAGCTCTGGCGCACCGCCGACAACGTGACGCTGGGGCGCGTCGCTCAGGCGGTCCAGGCCGACCTCACGCGGATCGGCATCCAGGTGGAGCTCGTCGAGCGCGACGCCTCGAGCCAGCGCGAGGCGGCGCGGGCGGGCAACGCCGACATGGCGCTGCTCGACTGGTGGGCCGACTACCCCGACGGCGACAATTTCCTCTACCCGCTGTTCTCCAGCGCGAGCTTCGGGCCGGGCGGCAACTACGCCTTCACGAGCGACCCCGTCACCGATTCGCTGATCCTCCAGGCCCGGCGCACCCTGGATGACGCGGCGCGCACCGCGCTGTACCGGGCGATCGACACCCGGGTGTACCAGACCGCTCCGTGGCTGTACCTGTGGTTCCCGGTGGATCTCTGGGCCGAGTCGCCGACGATTACAGGTTGGGAGCTGCCGGTGATATTCAATGGTCAGCGCTGGACCACGGTGCGACGCGCACCGTGAGTGGTGTCGTCGGGCGCCGGCTGTTGCTCCTCGTCCCGACGCTGTTCGGCGTACTGGTGGCCGCGTTCCTGCTGCTGAACGTCGCGCCCGGGGATCCGGTGCAAGGCATGGTGGGGGAGCGGGCGGATTCCGCCACGATCGCGCGGCTGCGCGCCGAGCTGCATCTCGACGACCCGCTCCCGGTCCAGTTCTGGCACTACCTCGCGGGCGTGCTCCAGGGCGACCTCGGGCGCTCCTACATCACCGGCCGGCCGATCGCGCAGGACCTGCTCGAGCGCTTCCCCAAGACGGCGCAGCTCGCACTGGCGGCGATGAGTTTTGCCGCCGTGGCCGGGGTGACGTTGGGCGTGCTGGCGGCCATCCGGCCGGGCGGGCTGGTCGACCGCCTCGCGACCCTCGCCGCCTACCTCGGCGTGTCATTTCCAGTCTACTGGGTCGGGCTGCTGCTCATCCTGCTGTTCGCCGTCGCCCTGCGCTGGCTGCCGCCGTCGGGGTCGGGCGGCCTCGCCGCCCTCGTGCTCCCCGCGGTCACCCTCGGGATGCGGTCGGTGGCGGTGCTCGCACGCATGACGCGCGGGGCGATGCGCGAGGCGCTGGCCAGCGACTTTATCCGCACCGCACGGGCCAAAGGCCTCCCCGAAACGGCGGTGGTGCTGCGCCACGGGTTGCGCACCGCCCTGATCCCGGTCATCACGGTGCTGGCGCTCGACACCGGCAACTACCTTACCGGCAGCCTGCTCACGGAATCGATCTTCGCCTGGCCGGGATTGGGCCGGTATGTGCTGGCCGCCATCGAGAAACGAGACCTCCCGGCGGTGCAGGGCAGTATTCTCTTCATGTCGGTCATATTCGTGCTCGTCAACCTCATCGCGGACCTGCTGTATGCGAAAGCTGATCCTCGCATCGCTCACGATTAGCGCCGCGCTCGGCGCCCGCGCCACGGCGCAGTCTCGCACCGACCCTGCGCCGCGGCGGAGCGCGCTCGCCCAACGACTCGACGCGCTGCTCGATCAGCCGCCGTTCGACCGCGTCAGCTGGGGGGTGTACGTGGCGGACGAGAGTGGGCGTACGCTGTACGAGCGCAACGCCGACCGGCTCTACGTACCGGCCAGCAACACCAAGCTGGTCGTCGCGGCGGCCGCGACGGTCCTGCTCCCCCCCGACTACCGCGTGCGCACCAGCATGTACGTGAACGGGGTGCTGCGCGACGGGATCGTGCAGGGAGACCTGGTGCTGTACGGTCGCGGCGATCCGACGTTCTCGACCCGCTGCTACGGACCGGACACCCTCGCCGTGGGGGCGTGCGACTCGGCGTTCAGCGCCATCGATCGCATCGCCGACTCGATCCGCGCCCGCGGGGTCCGGCGCATCACGGGACGGATCATCGGCGACGGCTCGTACTTCGAGCCCCTCCTGGTACTGCCCGCCTGGAACGTGTTCGACCTGAACTGGTGGTACGCGGCCCCGGTCTCCGGACTCGGCTTCAACGACAACAGCGTGGACTTCGCCATCACGCCAGGCGACGCGGTCGACCGGCCGCCGCTGATCACGTGGTCGCCGCGGCTCGATCTCTTCACCTTCGAGAACCGGGCGCGCACCGTGCCGCCCGGCAGCTCCACCACCATCGGGGACAATTTCTTCCGGACGCCCGGCACGATGGACATCTGGGCGGAAGGAACGGTGGCGCAGGGCCGCCGGACGTTCGTCGAGAGCTTCGCGCTGCCCGACCCGAACCGGTATGCGGCGCGGGCGCTCGCGGTTTCGCTCGAGCGCGGCGGCGTCGCGGTGGAAGGAGGATCGATCGGCACGACCGATTCGCTCACCACGCGGGCCGCCCGCTGCTGCGGCTCGCCGCTGTTCGAGTACCAGGGCCGCCCCCTCGGCGATCTCATCTTCCCGATCCTCAATACCAGCCAGAACTGGTTCGCCGAGATGCTGGTCAAGATCCTGGGACGGGAAGTGCGGGGCGAGGGATCGTGGGACGCGGGGCTCGACGTCGAGCGCCGGTTTCTGATCGACTCGGTCGGGATCGACTCGACGGCGTTCTCGCTCGAGGACGCGTCGGGGCTCGCCGCCGGAAACCTCGTTTCGCCGCGCGCCTTCGGACAGCTGCTCGCGTTCATGGCGCGCCATCCCCGCCGCGGGCCGTTCCTGGCCGCCCTGCCCCGCTCCGGCCAGCTCGGGTCCCTGCTGCGACGCTTTATCGGCACCCCGCTCGAGGGACAGGTGCGCGCCAAGACCGGCAGTATCGACCGCGTGAACACGTTGTCCGGCTACATCGAGCGGCCCGGCGGACGCACGCTCGTGTTCAGCATCGAGGCAAACGGGCATGCGGTGTCGGGGCGGGCGATGTTGGCGAGGATTGATTCGGTGGTGGTAGAAATGGGGAGATCGAAATAACGACGGCGTAGGGAAAAAGGCGTAGGGTGGAAAAACGTATGGAGGAGGCGTACGTCACCTACGCTTTTTCCGTACGTCGTCACACCCTACGCCTGTTCCATACGTCTAATCTTCTTTCTGCCCGAATAGCGCCATGTTACTCGAGTGCCCCGGCTCGATCTTCGCCGCGGGATTGATGAAATGCACCGCGTGGTTCACGGCGATGCACGCTTCAGCGACGCCGGTCGCGATCAGCTTGAGCTTGCCGGGATAGGTCGTGATGTCCCCGGCGGCGAAGATGCCGGGTCGGTTTGTCTCCATCGTCTGCGCCACTTTGATGTCCCCCTTCTCGATGTCGAGCCCCCACTCCGCGATGACGCCGAGCGAAGAGACGAAGCCGAGCTGCGGGATGACGCTGTCCATCGGCAGCGTTTCTTCTTCCTTAGTCTTGCTGTTGTGGATCGTGACCCGCTCGATCGACTCCCCGCCGTCGATCGCCTTGAGCTCCCAGAAGGTCCGCAGCGCCATTTTCCCTTCCTCGCACAGCCGCTGCACCTGCGCCACGGTGGCGTGGTGGGCCCGGAATCCGTCGCGGCGGTGGATCATGAGGATCGATGCCGCGATCCCCTGGAGGTTCACGGCCCAGTCGAAGGCCGAGTCTCCCCCGCCGACGATGAGGATGCGCTTACCCGTAAACGCGCCCGGGTCGAGCACGCGGTCGAACAGCCCGCGGCCGAGCCAGCGATCGGCCTCCTTGAGCGGCAGCTTGCGCGGCGTGAACGCCCCGATGCCCCCGGCGATGAGAAGGGTCCGAGAGGGGTACGACTCCCGGTCGGTGACGACGACGAAGCGCGGATGGCCGTTTTCGGTTTCGTGCTGCAACCCGACCACTTTTTCACCCAGGTGCAGCGGCGCCTGAAACTGCAGTGCCTGCTCAGCCATCCCTTTCACGAGATCCTTGGACAAGATCTTCGGGAAGCCGGCGACGTCGAAGATGTATTTCTCCGGGTACAGGGCGGTCAGCTGTCCGCCTACCTGGTCGAGGTTGTCGATCAAGCGGCAGGAGGCGCCGCGCATCCCGGCGTAGAATGCGCCGAACAGGCCCGTCGGGCCGGCGCCGATGATAGTGATATCTTTGAGATCCTGCGGCATGGGGCGAACGTAATGGAAAGCAGGGTGCGAGGGGAGGTCCAGTGAAAGGTGTGCATGGTGCGTGGTGCGTGGTATTCTCCGGTTGAGACGAATGGAATGCGGTTACGACGGAGCAACCTCCGTATCCGGGGTCTCTCCGATCACCGTCAAATACCACGCACCACGCACCGCGGGGAGCGGATTGGGAGGGGACGTGAGGATCTACACCAAGACCGGAGATGAAGGGCAGACCGGCCTGTTCGGCGGCGCGCGGGTTCCCAAGGATCATCCCCGGGTGTCGGCGTACGGCGATGTGGACGAGCTGAACGCCGCGATCGGGTTCGCGCTCGCCCTCGCGCCCGAGGACTTCGCACGCTCCCTGTTCTACACCGTGCAGCGGGATCTCTTCACGATCGGCGCCGAGCTCGCCACACCCGATGTGTCGAAGCTGCGCCGTTCACTCCCCGGCCCGGAGATCGGGGAGGCGGCCGTGACGGCGCTCGAGGCGGCGATCGACGCTCACGAAGCGACGCTGCCGCCGCTCAAGAATTTCATCCTCCCGGGGGGCACACCGAAGGCCGCCGCCCTGCACCTGGCGCGAACCGTCTGCCGGCGCGCCGAGCGCAGCGTGGTGGCGTTGTCGCACGACGGGCCCGTCTCCCCCGCCATCGTGCAATACCTGAACCGGCTCTCCGATCTCCTGTTCGTGTCCGCCCGCGCCGCGAACGCGCTCGCCGGCGGCACCGACCTACGGTGGTGACGATCCGCGTCCCGATCCTCGAACGGCGGGACGCGTCCTACGACATCCACATCGGCCGGGGTCTCCTGGGCGACCTGCCGGCGTTGCTCGTGGGAGGCCCGCCGGCCCGCTACGCGGTGATCAGCGATTCGCACGTCGGGAAGCTCTATGGGGAGCAGCTGGTGGCACGGCTGCAGGGCGCCGGCGTCCGGGCCGAGCTGATCACGTTCCCGGCCGGGGAGTGGAACAAGACGCGGGAGACCTGGTCCGCCCTGTCGGACCGGCTGCTGGCCGCGCGATTCGATCGTGACGGCGCCGTGCTCGCCCTGGGAGGTGGCGTCGTCGGTGACGTCGCGGGGTTCGTCGCGGCGACATACCTGCGCGGCATTCCCTGGGTGCAGCTGCCCACCACCCTGCTCGCGATGATCGACTCGTCGATCGGCGGCAAGACCGGCGTGGACGTGGCGCGGGGGAAAAACCTGATCGGCGCATTCTACCAGCCGACGCTGGTGGTCGCCGACCTGGATGTGTTGGCGACCCTTCCGGGACCGCAGCTCGTGTCGGGCATGGCGGAAGCGATCAAACACGGCGTGATCGCGGACGCGGGCTACTGCGACTTGCTCGAGCGGGAGCAGCCGGCCATCGGGGCGCGCGACCCCTCCGTACTGGAGCGTGTGGTGGCGCGATCCGTGGAGATCAAAGGCGAGGTGGTGTCGGCGGACGAGCGGGAAGCGGGGCGTCGCGCCGTGCTGAACTTCGGGCATACGGTTGGGCACGCGATCGAGGCGACGAGCGGCTACGCGCTGCTACATGGCGAAGCGGTAGCGATCGGAATGGCGCTGGAGGCGCGGATCGCCGAGCGCAGCGGCACTGCGGAGGCGGGCACTGCGGCGCGGGTCGCTGCACTCCTCGAGCAGTTCGGGCTGCCGCTCGACGCGCCGCAAGCGGCAAACGTGGACGCCCTGCTCGCGACGATGGGGCACGACAAGAAGGTGCGCGACGGGGAGATTCGTTTCGCGCTGCCGCGACGCGTCGGCGCAATGCACGGCGATGCGCAGCACGGCTGGACCGTGCCTGTCTCGGAAGGATTGTTGCGTGAGATCCTCAGTGAAACACCGGCGACAATGTGACAATTCTCTGCCCTTGCACGACTTAGACGGATATCACCAATCTATCAACAGGTTGCCAACACGAACTGACCGGTTGTTCTTTCCACACAACTTGTTGATAGTGGACAAATCTCGCAGTCGTGAGGCAGACTAATAATTTGTGATGTGGAAAACACCAGACATTTGCACGTCGTAGGACTCGTTCCTATATTGAGCCCGCTTCGGCACCGTCACCGAACATTACAAGTCTGACCTGCTTGGGAGTCCAGCGCATGGCCCGTGCGTCCACTGGAAAAGCCAAGTCGTTTTTCAAAGCCACCCCTTCCGGCGCCTTCGATCAGTACCTCCAGGACATCCAGAAACTCCCGTTGATCAAGGATCCCGCCGAAGAGCGGCGGCTCGCCCGACGGGTGCAGCGCGGCGACGAAAAGGCCGCTGAGCGCCTCGTCACGGCGAACCTGCGGTTCGTGATTTCCTACGTTAAGAAGTACCAGGGACACGGGCTCGATCTGTCGGAGCTGGTGGCGATCGGCAACGAGGGGCTACTCAAGGCCGTCAAGAAATTCGATCCCGACCAGGGCGTAAAGTTCATCTCCTACGCCGTGTGGTGGGTGCGCCAGGCCGTCCTCAAGGCGCTCGCGGAGCAGACCCGCAGCGTGCGCATTCCCCTGAACCAGAACTCCCAGCTCATCCGGATGAGCCGGACCGAGACCTATCTGTCGCAGGAGCTGGGGCGCGAGCCCACCGACAACGAAATCGCGATGGCGCTCGAGGACACGGTGGAGAACGTCCGCACCGCGCGCCGCATGACCGCCGCGGAGCTGTCGCTCGATGCGCCGGTGGACCGCACCGACAAGGACGCGGCCACGCTGGGCGAGCGCTTCGCCGGCATCGAGGGCGGCGAGATCGAAGAGCGCACCGACGGCAAGCTGATGCGCGAGTTCATCGATCGCATCTTCCAGAAGTACCTCACCCCCCGCGAACGCAAGATCCTCTACCTCTACTATGGCCTCGAAGAAGGCAGCGAGGCGATGACGCTCGAGAAGATCGGCGCCCTGATGGGCGTCACGCGCGAGCGCATCCGACAGATCCGCGAGCGCGCGTTCGAGAAGCTGCGGGAATCGCCGGACGGGAGAGCGCTGAAGGGATTCTGGAGAGCGGCCTAAATACTCGACGCACAGACGCACAGCGGTGAATAGACAATAGTGAAGAGTGAAACAGAAGCAACCCGCCGCTCCCGGAGCCCTGCTGGCTACGGACGACGGTCCCCCCTGGGAACCAATCGAAGCTCCGAGATCAGCCGTCCGTTTACCAAGAGCTGTGACACGCGAACCGTCCCGCCGCGCTCGTCCCGCACCGCGAAGGTGCTGCTCGAGACGCCGGCGAGCGATAACGGCAGCGGCGGCGGGGGAGGTGGAGCGGTGTCGCTCACAATGTGCACCTGCACGGTGTCTTCGATCGGCGCAGCGCCATTGCTCTCCGCATGGAACACCACCCGGTGGTCCCCCGCCCACAGGAAGGTGAAGATGACGGCCCAGTCACCCTGGTCCGCCGTGTAACTTCCCGCATCGACCGAGTCAGGAATGAGGTCGGATGCCGTGTACGTGCCCCAGGTCCAGTTGCACAGCCAGGCGCTCACGGCAGGATGGAAGTAGCACAATTTCGCCTGGACCCGTTGCGGCTTCAGGTAGAAGCCCCAACGAACGTACTTCTGATTCAAGACCGCGCTGTCCAGGTTGATGGGACCGTTTTCCCCATCGTTCAGTCCCCGGACATAGGAATTTCCGACGTGGGCGATGATGCCGCAGCGCAGCTCGAATGGAGCGTTTTCATCGCACGTTCCGCTCCAGTAGCCCAGCGCCCTGAACTGGTCTTCGGGGCTGGGCCCTGACGGAGCGCCGCAAGCGACCGCCAGGGTCCCAGCAATGGCGCACACTACGACGCCTCGGTGTCTCGAGACCCTCCGAGCGAACGCTTCCCCGCACATACCGTAGCCTAGCCGTTCCGGTCCTGGTGTCAATTCTCCGGCGCGGTCGCGCGCCGTTCGTCCGAGCATCCAGCTTGTACCCGGCCCGTATACATTCCCTCCATGCCTCGTGAGCTGCCGATTTTTCCGCTCCCGTTGGTTCTCTTCCCCGGAACCCTGCAGCCGCTTCACATCTTCGAGCCTCGGTATCGCCAGCTCCTCGCCGATTCGTTGGCGGGAGACCGGCGTTTCGGCGTCACCTACGCCGCCGAATCCCCTGGCCAGGTCCGGACGCCGCGGCCGGGCGACGTCGGCTGCGTGGCCGAGATCCGGAGCACGCAGGATCTCCCCGACGGCCGCTCGAACATTGTCACGGTGGGCGAGCGGCGTTTCACGCTGCTCGATTGGCTTCCGACTGCCCGCCTCTACCGGCTGGCCCGGGTGGAAGAGTTTGCCGACGAGCACGGGGATCCGGTGGAGGTGAGCGCCATCGCGGCCGAGGTCCGGCGCGACTTCATGCGCCTGCTCACGGCGCTCGCCGCGCTGACCGACCGCCCCGAAGAGCCGCCGACCCTCCCCGACGAGCCCGAGCTGTTGTCGTTCCAGGTTGCCGCGGAGCTCGAGTTCGAGCCGCCCGCGAAGCTCGAGCTGCTGCGCGTGCGCAGCACGCTCGCGCGGTTGCACCGCCTCGCCGCCCTGCTCGCCCCGCTCGCCGCCGATGCCGAGCGCCGTGCGACGGTGCGCCGGCACGCCCGCCGCAATGGCAAGAGCGGGCTGCCCGCGGACATCGAGCGGACCGCCCCGTGATGCACGCAGTGGAGCGCGCCGGGCAGGACTCCCTCGCGTTCGCCCGACCGGACGCCCTCGTGGCCGCGCTCGAATCCGTTGTCGGCGCCCGCCACGTCCGCCGCACCACCCCCGAGCGCGTCACCTATGCGACGGATGGCCTGCCCACGCATCGCCGCCTGCCGGGGCTCGTCGTCCTTCCCGGTACGCGCGACGAGGTAATCGCCGTCATCCGCGTGCTCGCCCAGCGTGGCGTGCCGTTCGTGCCGCGCGGCGCGGGCACCGGGCTGTCGGGCGGCGCGCTCGCATCGCCCGATGCGGTCCTGCTCGTGTTGACCCGGCTCAACCGGATCCTGCAGGTCGACCCGGCGAACCGGCGCGCGGTGGTCGAGCCGGGCGTCGTCAATGTGCGCCTGTCCGCCGCCGCCGCGCCCTACGGCCTGCACTACGCGCCCGATCCGTCGAGTCAAACCGCCTGCACCATCGGTGGCAACGTCGCCGAAAACGCAGGCGGTCCCCACTGCCTGAAGTACGGAGTCACGAGCAACCACGTCCAGGCACTCGAGGTGGTGCTCGCCGACGGGCGCGTGGTCGAGCTGGGCAGCCCCGGGGGCGAGCCGTGGGGACCCGACCTGGTGGGACTGTTTGTGGGATCGGAGGGGAACTTCGGCGTGGCGACGCGCATCACCGTCCGCCTGTCGCCCACCCCGCGGGCCGTGCGGACGCTGCTTGCCGACTTCACCGTCTTGCGGGCAGCGGGAACGGCCGTCTCGGCGATCATCGCGAGCGGGATCGTGCCGGCGGCGCTCGAGATGATGGACCGCTCGTGCATCAACGCCGTTGAGGACTCGGTGTATGCGGCCGGCTACCCGCGCGACGCTGCCGCGGTGCTGCTCGTCGAGTTGGACGGACCGGCGGAGGCAGCGGTCGACACGGATGCGCGCGCGGTTGCCGCGCTCCTCACCGGGCGCGGCGCACGCGCGGTGCGCACCGCGGCCGATCCCCGGGAGCGCGAGCGGCTGTGGCAGGGGCGCAAAAAGGCGTTCGGGGCCATGGGACGGCTCTCGCGCGACCTGGTGGTGCAAGACGCGGTGGTCCCCCGCTCCACGCTCCCCGATGTGCTGGAGGCGATCAGCGCGATCGCCGCGCGCCACCACCTCGTCGTGAGCAATGTGTTCCACGCGGGTGACGGCAACCTGCACCCCAACATTTCGTTCGATGCGACCGACCTCGACCTCAAGGCGCGCGTGGAGATCGCCTCAGGGGAAATCATGGACGCCTGCATCGCCGCCGGAGGCACGATCACGGGCGAGCACGGCGTGGGCCTCGACAAGCTGCGCTACATGCCGCTCGTGTTCGACGCGGAGACGCTGGCGGCCATGCTGGCGGTGCGGCGCGTGTTCGACCCCGAGGAGCGCGTGAACCCCGGCAAGGTCGTGCCGCTGCACGCCTGCCGGGAATGGCGCCAGGCGGTGAGGGCCAGGTGAACACCCTCCTTGAAAAGGTCCGCGCGCTGCTCGGCGCCGACGCCGTGCTCGATCCCGGCGCCGCCGGGGTCGCGCCGCGCATCGCTCCCCCCACGCCGGAGGGCGTCGCCCTACTGCTGCGCACGGCCACCGAAGAAGGATGGAAGGTGCGCGTCGAGGGCAGTGGCAGCTGGCAGCCGGCGGACACCCCCGCCGATCTGGCGCTCACCACGCGACGGCTCGATCAAGTCGAGGCGGTCGAGCCGCAGGACCTCGTCGGCACCGCTCAGGCCGGCGTCGGGTGGGACCGGCTGCGCCAGCAGCTCGCCGAACGCAGTGTGTGGGTGGCAGTCGACCCCCCGGGTCTCGCCGGCCGCACTCTGGGATCGATCGTCGCGTGCGGAACAGCGGGCCCATTACGCCAGGGGCTCGGGCCGGTGCGCGACCACCTACTCGGCGTCAGCGCCATCACCGGTGACGGGCGCGTCGTCTCGAGCGGTGGTCGCGTGGTGAAAAACGTCGCCGGTTACGACCTCACCCGACTCCAGGCTGGCGGGTTCGGCGCGTTCGGCGTGATCGTGCGCGCTCACCTGAGGCTGCGCGCCCTGCCGCGCGCCGACCAGACGCTGGTGCTCGAGGGTCCGCGGGAAGAGCTGAGTCGCGCCGCGGACGACGTGCGCGAAACCGGTCTCCAGCCCGCCGCCCTGGAGCTGCTCTCGCCGGCGCTCGCCCGCCGCGCCGGGTGGGCGTTGGCCGTGCGCTGCGCCGGCTCGGCGGCGCAGGTCGAAGCCGAAGAGGCGACCCTCCGGACCACCGCGGGTGGCCGGTTCGCCCCGCTCGGTCCGGAAGAGAGCCACGCCTTCTGGCAGCGCGCCGCGGAAGCCCTCGCCGTCCGTCCGGTGACGCTCCGCCTCGGCGGGCTCCCCGACGCCTCCGACGATCTGCTCGACCTGCTACAGCACCAGGTCGGCGACGAATGGATTACGGCGAGCCCGGCGCTCGGGGCGATCCGCTGGAGCGGAGAAGCCACTGCCGATCGGCTGCGACGGCTGCGCAAAACCCTCGCGGCCCGAGAGGTTCCCCTCACGCTCGAGCGCGCGCCCTGGGAGCTGCGTCGCACGGTGGGGCATTTCGGCGCGTATCGGGAAGGGGTCGGCCCGCTCGTCGCGGGACTCCGGCACACCTTCGACCCGGCGGGGACGCTCGTCGTCCCGGTTGCCGCCGACGAATGATCGCGATTCCCCGCGGGGGCTTCGCGGCGCTGGATGCGTGCGTCCATTGCGGGTTTTGTCTCCAGGCCTGCCCCACCTTTCTCGCCACCGGCGACGAAGCCGATTCTCCCCGCGGCCGCATCGAGCTGATGCGCGCGCTGGAGCGCGACGAGCTGGCGGCAACCGACGCCGCTCTCGCGTTCCATCTCGACCGCTGCCTCGGGTGTCGCGCCTGCGAGCCCGTCTGCCCTTCCGGGGTCGGGTACGGCGCCGGGCTCGAGGCGTCCCGGGAGCGCCTCGCCGCGCAGCAAGGGGTGCCCCTCGTCGCGCGCCTGGCGCTCGCGGCGCTCACAACGCCGGGTTTGTCGGGGCTGATCTTCTGGATCGCGCGCGCACTCCGGGCTACTGGGCTCCCGGGACGACTGGCGGGGTGGGGGCGAGTCCGGTTTGCGATGGGCATGCTGGCGGCGACGCGGGGCCGGGGAAGCCTGGGAGGACCGGTCGCGAGCGGAACGCGGTCGGTGTCCGCCCCGGCTCGTGCCGGTCCGCCGGAAACCGTGATGCTGTTCCGCGGCTGCGTGATGGACGGCCTCTTCCCCCACGTCCACGCCGCCACCATCCGCACGCTCACGGTCAACGGTTACGCCGTGCGCGAGGTGCCGGGACAGGGGTGCTGCGGCGCGCTGCACGCGCACGCCGGACTGCACGCGTCGGCGCAGGCGCTCGCGCGGGTGAATCAGATCGCGTTCGGCGATGGAGACACTCCAATCGTCGTCAATAGCGCCGGGTGCGGAGCGATGCTGAAGCAAAGCGGGCCGCGGTTCGCGGCGCGGGTGCGAGACGTGACGGAGCTGCTCGCGGCCCGCGATCCCGCGCCGGGCGCTCCGCTCCGGCTGCGGGTCGCGTACGACGCCCCCTGCCACTTGCTGCACGCGCAGCGGGTCGCCGAGCCGCCGCTCGCCGTGTTGCGCGCGGTGCCGGGAATCGAGCTGCGCGAGACCGCCGACTCCGCTCAGTGCTGCGGCAGCGCGGGGCTCTACAGCCTGGTGGAGCCGGAGCTCTCGCGCGCGGTGTTGGCGCCGAAACTGGCCCTGCTGCTCGAAGCGCCGCCCGACGTGGTCGCGACCGGCAATCCGGGCTGCGTGATGCAGCTCGGCGCCGGGCTCCGGGCCGCGGGCGCGGCGGCGGAGGCGCGTCACCCCGTCGAGCTGCTCGACGCCTCTTACCGCGCGGCCGGGTTCTACGCATGATCACCCTGAACGAGAGCGCGCGATTGCTTTTGTCAGCTCGGCCCCCTGCCTGGAAGGCGCGATGACGGCGCCCCTGCTCCCAGGTCCCGCGACGGTTATGCGGCTGCCGTCCGGCCCCTGGACGGCCCCGGTCACGCAGGCGTTGCGCGCGGGCGCGCTCGTGGCGGCAGCCGAAGTAGGCGTGCTGGAGCTGTCGGGACCGGGGGCCGTCACGTGTCTGCAAGGCCTGCTCACCAACGACATTGAACAAGCGGGCGACGGCGCGTTCGTGTACGGCGCGCTGCTCACCCCCAAGGGCATGATCGTCGTGGACGGGTGGGCCGCCCGAATCGGCACGACGGTGCGCTTCACCGTTCCGGTGGCCGGCCGTGCGCGCGCCAGCGCCATCTTCGCGCGGTCGGTGCCGCCGCGGCTGGCGCGCACCACCGACCGGACCGCCGAAACCGCGGTGCTCCGTCTCGCCGGCGCCCACGCGCTGGCGATCGCGGAGGCGGCGCGGCTCCAGGCGCCCACCGCCCCGGGGCGTGTCATCGTGACGGCGATCGACGGGGCGTCCTGCGAGATCGCCCGAGCCGGCGAGGATGGGCCGTTCGTGCTCCAGATCGCGACGGCGCCGGAGGACGCCGCTCGAATCGCGGCACGGCTCGTCACCACGGGCGCGCTCGCCGTCGACCCGGCGGCGCTGGAGTTGGCGCGCATCGTCGCCGGCTGGCCGGGACTGACCGCCGAAGTCGACGAGCGCACGCTCCCGCAGGAAGTGCGCTTCGACGCGATCGGCGGCGTGTCGTACACGAAGGGCTGCTACACGGGGCAGGAAACGGTGAGCCGGTTGCACTTCCGCGGCCATACCAATCGCGAGCTGGTCGGGGTGGAATTCGACGCGGAGCCCGGACCGGGCGAGACCCTGCCGATCATCCTCGAGGATCGGGACGTGGGGCGCGTGTCGAGCGTGGCGTGGCTGCCCGAAGGCGGCGCGGGCGGCGCGACGTCCGGCCGCTGGATCGGCCTGGGGATGGTGCGGCGGGAGGCCGAGCTGGGTGCGCGAGTGCGTGCCGGGGGCGTGGGCGCGCACATCGTGAAGCTGCCGTTCGTCCTGCCGCGCTGGGAGCCGGCGTGACCGTTCTGGTCACGGGAGGGAGCGGGCTCGTCGGCAGTCACGTCATCGAGGCGTTGTGCGCCCGTCGTGTGCCGGTGCGCGCGCTGGCACGGCCGGCGGCGACCGCGGCCATCGCGGCGCTCGGCGCGGAGCCGGTGACGGGTGATGTGACCGATCCCGCGGCGTGGCAGCGCGCATGCGCCGGCGGAGTCAGCGGCATCGTGCACGCCGCGGCGATCGTTCAGCGGCCGGTGCCGTGGTCCACGTACGAGGCCGTCAATGTGGGTGGCACACGGCTGGCGGTCGCGGCCTCCCGCGCCGCGGGGGCGCGACTGGTGCATGTCTCCTCGGTGGCCGTGTACGGCGGCTCGGCGGACTATCGGCCGAACCGCGAGCGGCGCACCGAGGACGCGCCGTTTCGGCCGATCCCGGAGCACGACGGCTACGGTCGCAGCAAACGGGAGGCGGAAGCGCTCGTGCGCGCGTTTGCCGAGGCGGACGGCTGCACCGGCATCGCCATCCGCCCGAACGTCATCTACGGCGAGCGAGACCGGTTGTTCACGCCGAGGGTGATGCGGGGGATGCGCGTGCCGATCTTCCCGCAGATCGGCCCCGGCACGAACCTGCTGTCATGCGTCTACGCCGGAAACGTCGCCACGGCGATCGTCGCAGCCCTGGAGGCGCCGGTCTCGGGGTTTCGCGCCTACAACATCACCTGCGACGCGCCGCCGCCGCTCACCGCGCGCGAGTTCCTGGAGGCGTTCGCCGCGGCCTGTGGGGTGCGCCCCCGCTTCTTCCGCCTTCCGGCCAGCGTGGCGCGGGTGGCGATGAGCCTGTGGACGGGGCCTGCGCTGGCTCGCGCCGCGCTCTCGTTCATCACGGGAGAGAACCCGTACGTGGCCGACCGCGCCCGCGCCGAGCTCAACTGGACTCCGCCCCTGGCAACGCGCGTGGCAATCGCGCGCACGGTGGTGCGCTGGGAGCACGCAAACGAAAAGCCCGGGTGAACGCCCGGGCTTCGTACAACCGATGTAGTGCAGCCAGCGACGACTAGTGCTTCGTGGTATCCATCATCTTCATGCTGTCGGCCATCATCTTCATGCTGTCGGTCATCATGCCCATGCTGTCCGACATCATCTTCATGCTGTCCGCCATCTGGCTATCCGACGCCTGCTCGGCCTTCTTGCATGCACCGAGAGCGGCGACGAGCGCCAGCGCGAGTACGAGACGCTTCATGCTTTCTCCCTTAAGATGTTAGCGGTTGACGGGCCCACCAGCGACCGCAAAGCTAGTCCCGGGGGGCTTCGCGTCAAGGCCAAGGTATATTCCCGCGTGTCATGACCGACCGCCGCACATTCCTGGGCTGGCTCGCGGCCGGATCGGCCGCTTTCGGCCGGCCGCCCCGATCGCATACGCAATCACCCGTCGTGGATGCACGCCCGAGCGCGCTGTACCAACAGCCGGACGGGCGTCGCAACCTGGTGCGCGTCACGGTCGCGGGACTCGCCGCGCCCGCGGCGCGGGCCCGCGTGACGGATCGCCGGGGAGCCCTCGTCGGCACCGCGGGCCTGCTCCCCTCGAGCGACGGCCTTACGCTGCAAGGTGAAGTGTGGGTGCCCCTCTCCGGGCCAGCCGACTTCCAGATCGACCTCGAGGTCGGCAAGCGGGCCGTGGGCCGGCGGCGGGTGCGACTCGTGCCGCCGCGTCGCTGGACGTTGTACTGGCTCTCCTCCAACCACACCGACGTCGGCTACACGGACCTCCAGGAGCGGTGTCTGGAGATCCACCGCCAGAACCTCGACGCCGCCCTGGCCCGGCTCCCCGCGCACCCCAGCTACCGCTGGACCGCGGAATGCGCTTTACAGGTCCTGTCCTACGTGGAGAACCGCGGGCCGGCCGACGCGACGGCGCTGCTGCAGGCGATTCGGGACGCGAAGATCGGCTTCCACGCCCTGTTCGCGAACGAGCTGACCGGGTTGCTGGACCACGAAACGGCGGCGCGGATGGTCTGGCCGGCAGGCCTCCTGGCGCGCGAACGCGGCCTCACCTACGTCACCGCGCAGATCACTGACGTACCCGGCCAGACGCTCACATTTCCGATGTTGCTCGCGGCGAGCGGGGTGCGCTATCTCGCGAGCGGTCCGAATCCCGACCGCGCGCTGCCGCTGCTCCCCCGTGCCGAAGCGGCCGTGCACGGTCTGACAGGTGAGTGGACGGCCTACCCGCAGCTGTACTGGTGGGAAGGGCCGGACGGCAGCCGCGTGCTCCATTGGCGCAGCCATCACTACGGCGACGGGCTGCGCTTTGGATTCGATCGCGGCGCGGACGAGATGGCGCATCGCCTGTCTGATTGGCTGCTCGGCAACCCGGTCTTTCAGTCGCCGACCTGGCCGTACGACATCGCGCTGCTGTACGGCGCGCAGCGGGAC
>JBOHST010000373.1:0-3515 GCA_050733375.1 Gemmatimonadales bacterium | reverse complement strand
CCTGATCAAGGCGCGGCTCCGGCGGGCAAGGGAACATCACGCGGCGCACGTGGACAAGGAGACCTGACATGGCGAACCGGATCAAGATCACCAAGGGAAGCGGGAACGTCTTCGCGGATCTCGGACTCCCCAACCCGGAGGAGAGGCTCGCCAAGGCGCAGCTGGCGTTGCAGATCGGCGAGATCATCGAGCGGCGAGGCCTGACCCAGCGCGCCGCGGCAGCACTCATGGGCATCGACCAACCCAAGGTCTCCCACATTCTGCACGGCCGGCTGGCCGACTATTCGACAGAACGGTTGATTGGCTTTCTCCGGGGGCTGGGTCGCGACATCGACATCGTGATCCGGAAACCGGCCCGGCGGCGGGGACGTGGCCGGCTCCGCGTCGTGGCCTAGTGCGCACCTTGGGGCGACGTGCTCGGCACGATCGCCGGCGACGATACGATTTTCGTGGCGGTGAAG
This sequence comes from Gemmatimonadales bacterium, assembly GCA_050733375.1. Lineage (GTDB taxonomy): Bacteria > Gemmatimonadota > Gemmatimonadetes > Gemmatimonadales > GWC2-71-9 > DASTHG01. The sequence continues at coordinate 3,054 of JBOHST010000373.1, read as the reverse complement.
GACGCGACCGCCCAGCGTCGGGTGATGCGGGAGCTGAGGAAGCCAATCGCGACGCCGTAGGCGGCTTCGCATGTGAGCTGCAGTGGGTTGGGTGGAGAGATTACTGGCGGGGTCGTGCCTCCAGCTCGGCCGCGATATCCACCCGGGCGCTGCGCAAGTCGAGGTGGGCTTTCGCCAACCAGGCGCGAGTGTCCTCGACCCGCACCGGATCAAGCGACATGCAGCAGGCGTCCCTCGCGGAGGATCGTCGCGGGGAGCGAGGCCCGCAGGTGGGTGCGGCGATCGAACGCCGTGCGGGTCCAGACCAAGACGTCCGCGGCCACGCGGAGGCCCCACAGCGCGTCGTAAGCCCGGGCGCTGCCGCGTCGCTCGGGGGCGGCGTCGTCCGCAACGACAACCATGAGATCGTAATCGCTGTCGGTTCCGCGGTCGCCGCGGGCGGCGGAGCCGAACAGGTATATCCGTTCCGGCCGATACGCGGCCACGAGCCGACGCACGACCTCGGCCAACCGCGGGTCGTCGACCTGTGAGGTAAGCTCGCCTTGCCGAAGGTCCATCAGCGCTCCCGATCGTGGAGCAGAAAGAGTACACGCAGCTCTCGGGGGCGTCTACTCTGGGGCGCGTCGCAGGAAGGGGGCGGGCGGGCGGCTTGAGGCCCACGCTCGCGAGCTAGCGCGTCGCTTTCGTTCGGCGGGGGAGGCGCCGGATTTGCCGAATCGCTCGCGCGGCCGGGGAGTGCTGGACGTGGTACAGATCCCATGCGAGTTGGAGGTTGAGCCAAAACTGGGCCTCCATGCCGAAGAGACGTTCCAGTCGCAGCGCCGTGTCCGGGGTCGCGCCGCGCTTACCGTGCACGAGCTCGTTCACCCGCGGGTAGGAGACCCCCAACTTCTCGGCCAAGTCGGCCTGGCTCAGGCCCAGGGGCTTGAGAAACTCCTCCAGCAGCATCTCGCCCGGGTGGGTCGGTGCTCCATGCGTCGGGACTCGCACCATGCCTGCCTCCGCGCAGCGCTCCGTCAGTGGTAATCGGTGATCCCCACCCGCTCCGGTCCCTCATCGGTCCGGAGGAAACAGATGTGGTACTGGTCGTTGATCCGGATGCTGTGCTGCCCCTGCCGGTCCTGGCCGAGTGCCTCCAGATGATTCCCTGGCGGGATCCGCAGGGAGGTCAACGAGACCGCGGCGTTCAGCTGGTCGAGCTTGCGTCGCGCGACGCGCCACAGTGTCTCAGGACAGGTCCGCCGCGCCGCTTTGGTCGGGCGGCGGTTGAAGACATCCTCCGTTCCGTGATCAGAAAACGACCGAATCACCGGGCGCCCGCCGCGGGCTATGAGCCGAGATTATAATGGATAACGTTATAGATATCAACCGGGCCGCTACCGACCCGTGCTGTGCGAGGCGGTGATGCGCCGGCCCAGCTCCCGCGCCACCACGCCCAGCTCCGCGGCCTCCTTGTGGACCAGGCCGAGCCGTCCCGCCTCGACGTCGGCCAGGATGCCCTTCAGGATCTCGGCGGCCCGACGCAGGCGAAACGCCTCGCTGAACACCTGGTAGTCCTTGGTGGTGGCGGCCATCAGCACGCCCCACAACCGCAGCCGCACGTCGTCCACGGCGCTTTTCAAGTCTGTCAGACTCTCGTGCGGCAACTGGCCGACGGCATCCAGCTGCTCCGACAGCTCCTTCACGGCGGCGTGCATGCGGTTGAGCGCGGTGGTACGGCTCGATTCTGCCATGCGAGACACCCCTCGGGTGGTTGCTTGACGCTAGGATTGGGACCGCCGGGTGGCAAGGACGCCGATGATCTCCTGCAACTCCCCGTCCCGCTCGGTGAGCGACTCGTACAGTCGCAGCTGGGTGCGGGCGCGCATCAGGTTGTGCCCCGGCCGCGCGACCCGGTAGTAGCGATCGCCCTCGAGATGGTCGGTCAGGAACCGCACCGCCTGCTCCAGCGTGATCAACCGGCCGGCGAACACGAGCCGGTCGCGCTCGGTGGGCGTGAGGATCGCACCCGCCGCCTCGAGGTAGCCTCGCGCGAGCGCCTCGAACAGCGGCACCTGCACTGCGACCCGCGACAGGTCTTCCTCGTCTTCGGCGGTCGGACTCGTCACCGAGCGGACCAGGTCGCCGAAGTCGTACAGCGCCGAGCCGGGCATCACCGTGTCGAGGTCCACGACGCACAGTGGCTCGCCGCTCCGCTCATCGAGCAGCACGTTCGAGAGTTTCGCATCGTTGTGCGCGATCCGGATCGGGATGGCGCCGCTCCGCAACAGCGGCGGCAGCACATCGGCAAGCTGTCGCTGCCCGATCGCCAGCTCGATGTCCGCCCGTGCGCCGGCGCAGCGGCGCTGCGCGTCCTTGCGCGCCGCCTGCTCGAGCCGCTCGAACCGCGCGGCGGTGTCGTGAAACCCCGCAATGGTCTCGGCCAACGGAGCGCCATGGTAATCCGCCAGCAGCCGCAGGAATGCTCCAAAGCCGCGACCTGCTGCCAGGGCGACCGCCGGGCTGTCCGCATGCTCCCGCACGCGCGTGCCGGTGATGAAACCGAACAGCCGCCACGCCGCGCCCTCGCCGTCTCGAACCCAGCCGGCGCCGGAGCGGGCCGGCACCAGGGCGAGCGTGCGGCGGCGCCAATCCACCACGCCGGCCGCGCGCAGTCGGGCGGCCACGTGTCCGGTCACGCGCGATACGTTGTCCATCACCGTTCCCGCGTCCGGAAAGACGTGGGGGTTCAGCCGCTGCAACAGATAGCTCTCGCTCCCCGCCTCAACTCGATAGGAGTCATTGATGTGGCCGCCGGGCAGCGGTGTAATCGCCGCGACGCTCCCCGCGAGCGTGAACAGCTCGACCACCCTTCTCGCGTCGCCGGCGGTACTCAGTCCCACATCCGTTCCGGGTATTGTCCCGCGGCAACGAGCTGCCGCAGCGCGGCCTCTACCCGCGGACGATCGGCAGGATGGGTCATGCCGAACCACCGGCTCCCGGGATCGAGGACTTGCACCCGAGCGGCCCCTCGGCGCACCGCACGATTGATCACCGTGGGGAGGAGGTACTCAC
>JBOHST010000372.1:0-3498 GCA_050733375.1 Gemmatimonadales bacterium | reverse complement strand
TCGTGCTGTATTTCGGCATTCGCGGCTATTTCGTGGAGGCGATCGTCCGGATCGGCTACAGCGTGTACCAGGTACTCGCGGTGCTGGCGTGCATCGTGGGCGCGACGGTGATCGACGTCATGCTCGGGCGCGGCGCCGAGTCCCGAGGGGCTATTCAATGGGGGAAGATGCCCCCGCGGTCGCAGTACGCCCTGTTCGTCCTCGTCGTGACCTTCACCTGGCTCATGGGGCTCATGGGCTTCGCCCGCTCCGGCATCCGCCAGCACTGGCACGTGTGGCAGGTAATGCAGGACACGAGCCAATACGCCGCGACGCCGGCGCTGGGCTACGCGGCTGTCATGATCAGCGTGTGCGTCCTGATCTTCCTCGCGCTCGTGGGGTTCGTGTTCTGGCTGGGCGGTCTCGCCGAGAAGTCGACCTTCGCCGATGCGGCGGGGAAGGCGGGCACCCATGTGGCGCACTAACCTCCGTATTCTCGCCGTGGTGCTCGGGACGCTCGGGTTCTATACCCTGATCGCCAACAAGATCCCGCAGGTCCAGTCGGAGGTGCCCAAGGCACTGACACTCGGCGCCGACGTCACGCCGGAGCAGCTGGTCGCGGCCGGGGAACAGGTCTACACCGGCATCGGCGGCTGTACGACCTGTCACGGCCTGGGCACCCGCGCACCGAACCTGCTCACCGACGAGAAGGGCACCGGTCCCATCGGGACCCGCTGCGCCACACGCGAGCCCGGGAAGAGCTGCAAGCAGTATCTCTACGAATCGCTCGACAACCCTGGGGCGTACGTGGCGAGCGGCTACGAGGCGATCATGCCGGTGATGACGCGCCAGCTCCCTCCCAACCAGATCTGGGCGGTGATCGCGTACCTCGAGTCGCTGGGCGGCACGGTGGACGTCACGGCGTCCGACATTCCGGCGCAGGCTTCGACCCCTGCGGGCGGCGCCACCTTCGCGGGCGGGAGCATCGATCCCCAGGCCCTGGTGAATGCGGCCGGGTGCATCGGCTGCCACAAACTGAACGGCGCCGGCGGCGCGGTCGGGCCCGATCTGACCCGCGTGGGCGCGCGCCACAGCGCCCAGGCGATCCGCCAGAAGATCCTCGACCCGACCTCCTCGGTGACCAAGGGATACGAGCAGTTCGCCAGCGTCATGCCCAAAACGTTCGGAACCATGATGAATGCCGCGCAGCTCGAGGCGCTGGTCCAGTATCTGGCGGCCCGCAAGTGAGCGCGCTCAAACACCCCTTCTGGCAGGCGGTCGCGATCCTCGTCATCGCGTTCGTCCTGGTTCAATTCGGCATCCCGCTGCTCCCCGGGAGCGCGGTCGTGCCCGCCAGCGTCGTGCTCCAGTACATGGCCACGGTGCTGGTCGGCGTGCTCATCTACGTGAGCGACAACGAAGAGCGGTGGCGGCAGTTCCAGGAGCCGATCCACGCCATGCTGGTGGAGCGCCGGCTCAAGCTGGTGCGTGGGGCGCTGCTGGTGTTGGTGCCGGCCCTGGTGGGTTGGATTGCCTACGGTCAGGTGCGGACCGGCGTCGCCGCACCCCCGAATCTCCGCTCGATCCACCCCGCGCCACCCGCTGCGATCACCTTCCGCGGGCGGTCGATCACGCTCACCGGGCTCGAGAATCCGCTGCGGGCTTTCCCCGACTCGCTCGCGGACTTCGTGGCCCAGGGGAGACGGATCTACGACCAGAACTGCCTGCCGTGCCACGGCGACAATCTCGACGGGCAGGGACACTTCGCGCCGGGATTCAATCCGCTGCCCGCCAACTTCCAGGACAACGGCACCATCGCCCAGCTCACCGAGAGCTTTGTCTTTTGGCGGATCGCCAAGGGCGGCCCTGGCCTGCCGCGGGAGGGGGCGCCCTGGAATTCGGCGATGCCGCAATGGGAGGACTTCCTCACGGAGCGCGACATTTGGCTCGTCACCCTGTTTCTGTACGAGCAAACGGGATGGAAGCCGAGGACCTGGGAGAAGACCGGAGAGGGGCATTGAGGGCGGATCGGCGGATTCGCGGATTGGCGGATGGAACCGTGGTGCTCGCCGCCGTCCTGCTATCCGCTTGTCCGTCTATCCGGCTATCCGCCCAGGACACGACGGCCGGGCGGGTCGTGTACGAGAAATACTGCGCCGGCTGCCACAGCGAGACGGGCGCCGGTGACGGTCCGGCCGCTCCCACCATGCTGCCGCGCCCGCGTGACTTCACGGGCGCCATCTTCAAGATCCGGACGACCGCGAGCGGCCAGCTGCCGAGCGACGCGGACTTCATGCGCGCGATCGACCTGGGCCTCCCGGGGACGGCGATGCCCGGATGGAAAGACCGGCTGGCCGACCGCGAGCGCCGTGATGTCATGGCGTACATTAAGACGTACTCGGCCTTCTTCGCCGACACGACGCAACGCCCTACGCCGCTTGAATTCGGCAACGCGCCGGGTGGCGGTACGGGCGCCGAAGCGTTGCGGATCGGTCGGCTATTCTACGACTCGCTCGCGTGCCGCAAGTGCCACGGCGATCGCGGTCGCGGGGACGGCCCGTCGGCGCCGACGCTCCACGACGATGCCGACTTCCCGATCTTCGCCGCCGATTTGACCCAGAACTGGCGCTTTCGCGGCGGCGGGACGGTCGAGGACATCTATCACCGGCTGCGCACGGGGATCGACGGGACGCCCATGCCGTCGTTCTCCGATCTGATCGACCAGAAGGTCCTCACGGAGGAGGAGCTGTGGCGGCTGGCGCAGTATGCCCGCAGCCTGTCGCCCGAGCGGGCGCCCGAGGTGCGCGACGTGATCCACGCAGCCCAGCTCGCCCAGCCCGTGCCCGTCTCGCCCAACGATTCAGCCTGGAGCAGCGTCGAACGCTACTGGTTTCCGCTCGTCGGCCAGGTGATCCGCAAGCCGCGCTGGTTCACCCCGGCGGTGAGCGGCGTCTGGGTTCAGGCGGTGCACGATGGCACGAAGCTCGCCATGCGGGTGAGCTGGGACGATCGCTCCCGGAGTCCGGACTCCGCCTGGCTCGAGTTTACCGGCCGGGTGCTGGCGTCCGTGGCCAGCGACGACTCCGTGCCCCCGGCCGTGGCATTATGGCCTGACCAGCTGGCCGTCCAATTCCCTGTAGCGCTGCCGGAGGACCCCAATGCCATGGAACGGCCCTATTTTCTGATGGGGTCGGCCGCTCAGCCCGTGTACCAGTGGCGGTGGACGAGCGGGCACCACGAAGACACCTTGGGAGCGGCTGGAATCGCCCGAGGGCTCGAGCGTTTCGACCCCCTGGCGGCTGCGTCGGTGGGGGTCCAGGCGGTGTATGACCAGGGCCAATGGCACGTGGTGTTCGCGCGCTCGCTTGCGACCGCGGACACTTCGAACCAGCTTCAATTCCGGGCAGGGCGCGCCATCCCGGTGGCGTTCTTCGCCTGGGACGGGTCGAATGGGGAGACCGGCCGGCGCATGGCCGTCAGCTCATGGTATTTCCTCTCCCTCGACACGCCCACCCCACC
>JBOHST010000371.1:0-11306 GCA_050733375.1 Gemmatimonadales bacterium | reverse complement strand
CTGCGGTATTGGACCACGCCGGCGGTGTACTACATCCACCCGCGCGTCGAGCACGTGTCGCTGTTCTCGTTCGATCACCTGCGTGAAGTGGTCGAGGAGGGCTATCGCGCGACCATCGAGGCGCTGGACCGTCCCGCGACGTGGCCGCCGCGCGGCGCGGAGGGCGTCTACCCCAAACGCCGCGTGCTGGTGCACGTCGAGCGCGACCGCTGCATCGGGTGCGGCGCGTGCCTCGTGCAAGGACCGCCGGGGTTGTTCGTGCTGGACAACGATCGCAAGGCGGTCGTGACCGAGCCCGAGCAGGAATGGTCGCCGGCGGGCGGCACCTTCATCCGGCACTGCCCCACCTACGCGATCAGCGCGCGTCCGGTCCCGGATACATTGGAGTTGCGCAAGTCGGGCTGAGCGGCACTCGCGGCCCACCCGCGTCACGCGTGCTAGTAAAGGAAGGGCCCCGCGATTTCGCGGGGCCTCTTTCATTTGCGATGACGCGAAGAATAGAGATGTCGCAACGCGCAAAAAAGTAACGCGACATTTTCCATCTCCTACGACTCGCGAACGGGCGTACTTCTTGCCCATGTGGCAGGCGATACGGAGTGGGCTCGTAGCGGCATCGCGCCAGACTCCGCAGCACGCCTTACACGACCGATGGCGACTCCAACGGCAGCGTGACTCCGGGCAGCCACGTTGTGTTGTGAACACGCCACAGCCTACCGGACACGTCGGAGGGACGTGCGTTGAGCATCGAGCCGATTGACGCTTCCTTCCGCAGCGCCCCAGCGCCGCCGCCATCCCTCGCCATCCCACAGCGCGGTGTGGAGATCCCGTTCGCCGTCCCGCCCCTCACCCCAATGGCGCAGCGGCCCCGCGTGCGCGGCAAGTTTCTGTTCGTCGGTGACCAGAAACTCTACGTCCGGGGGGTCACCTACGGAGCGTTCCGCCCCGACGCCGAGGGGAACGAGTATCGCGATGTCGACACGATCGACCGGGATTTCGCTCAGATGGCCGCCAACGGCATCGACACCGTGCGCATCCCGCACACCACACCACCGCGCTCGCTGCTCGACGCCGCGCATCGGCATGGGCTCCGCGTGATGGTGGGCCTGTCGGCCGAACAGTATCTCGGGTTCGTGATCGACAAGCGGCGTGACTTCGACCCCGAGCTCGTGCTGCGCGAGCGAGTGCAGCGCTGCGCCGGGCACCCGGCGCTACTGTGCTACGCCCTGGGGAACGAGATCCCGGCGCAAGTCGCGCGCTGGTATGGGCGTCGCCGGGTGGAGCGTTACCTCGAGCGGCTTTATCGCTTCGTCAAGCACGACGACCCAGAGGGGATTGTCACGTACGTGAACTACCCTTCGACCGAATACCTGGACCTCTCCTTTCTCGACCTGGTCTGCTACAACGTCTATCTCGAGAAACAGACTGCCCTCGACGGGTATCTCGCCCGCCTGCAGAACATTGCGGGCGACCGCCCAGTGATCCTCACCGAGATCGGGCTCGACAGCCTCCGTAACGGCGCGGAGGCGCAGGCATGCAACCTCGACTGGCAGATCCGCACCGTCTTTGCCGGCGGGTGCGCCGGCGCCTTCGTGTTCACCTGGACCGACGAATGGCACCGGGCCGGAGCCGAGGTAGAGGACTGGGCCTTTGGCATCACCGATCGGGAGCGGCGGCCCAAGCCAGCCCTCGCAGCCGTGCGCGGGGCCTATGCCCAGGTGCCGTTTCCCGATCGGTCGTGGCCGCGCATCTCCGTCGTGGTGTGCACCTACAACGGCTCGCGAGTGATCCGCGACTGCCTCGAAGGCCTGGCGCTGCTGGACTATCCCAGCTTTGAGGTCATCGTGGTGGACGACGGCTCAACGGATGGCACCGCGGACATCGCGCTCCAGTATGACGTCCGGCTGATCCGCACCAAGAACCGCGGGCTGAGCAGCGCGCGCAATACCGGTCTTGAAGCGGCCACCGGGGAGATCGTCGCCTACATCGATGACGATGCGTACCCGGACCCTCAGTGGCTGAAGTATCTCGCCCTGACGTTCGGGGCCACGCAGCACGCCGGCGTGGGCGGACCCAACATCGCCCCGGCGAACGACGGGCCCATCGCCAGCTGCGTTGCCAACGCGCCGGGCGGGCCCGTGCACGTGCTGCTTTCCGACCGGGAGGCGGAGCACATCCCCGGTTGTAACATGGCATTCAGGAAGGGGTGCCTCGAAGCGATCGGCGGGTTCGATCCGCAGTTCCGCGTCGCCGGCGACGACGTGGACGTGTGCTGGCAGCTCATGGAGCGCGGTTGGACCCTGGGGTTTCAGCCGGCTGCCATGGTCTGGCACCACCGGCGTAACTCGGTGCGCGCCTACTGGAAGCAGCAGCGAGGCTACGGGAAAGCCGAAGGGTTGCTCAAGAACAAGTGGCCGGAGAAGTACAACGGCACTGGCCAGCTCACGTGGGCGGGTCGGATCTACAGCCAGGGACTGACGCGATCGCTCGACTTGCGGCGCGGCCGCATCTATCACGGCACGTGGGGCGGGGCGCCATTCCAACGACTCTACCACCCCGCGCCGAGCACGCTGTACTCGCTCTCGCTCACGCCCGAGTGGTACCTCGCGATCCCCATCCTCGCGGGGCTCTCCGCTCTGGGAATCCTGTGGCGGCCGCTCCTCTTCGCCGTGCCGCTCCTGGGCATCACGGTGCTCGTGCCCGTGGCGCAGGCCTGGGTGAGCACGGCCCGTTCGTCATTCACCGGGCCTCCCGGTTTGCGAACAGCGCTCCGGCGTTTCGGGTCGCGTCTCCTGACCGCGCTGCTCCACGTGCTGCATCCGCTCGCGCGCCTGCGCGGGCGGTTGCAGCACGGGACGCGTGCGGGCGTCCGCAGATTGCGTCCCGCCGTCCCGTGGCCGCGAACCCGCGCACACTGGACCGAGCAATGGGTGGCATCGGAACAGCGGCTCACGAGCGTGGAGCAGGCACTGCGAGACGACGGGGCCAGAGTGCGCCGGGGTGGCGACTGGGATCTCTGGGACCTGGAAGTGGAGGCGGGCGCGCTCGGGGCCGCGCGTCTGATCATCGCCGCCGAGGATCACGGGTCGGGTAAGCAGCTCGTGCGCTCGCGCTGGTGGCCGAGTGTCTCCGCGACAGGGCTGGCGCTGGCGCTCGTGCTCATTCCCCTTGCCGTCACGGCCGCGCTCGACGGGGCCCGCCCTGCTGCCACGGTGCTTGGCGCAGCGGCCACCTGGTTGGTGCTACGCGCCGGCTATCAGTGCGGCGTGGCGGCGGCCGCCATCGAGCGCAGCCTGCGGGAACGCGGTGAGGGCTAAGACATGATGCGCCCGGTCCTGGGGTGGCTGCAACGCGGAGCCGCCTGATGGGCGAAGTCGCGCTGTTCCGGCGCCTGCTCCGGCAGGCACGGCCGTATTGGCTCCACGTCGTCGGCCTGTTGGCGCTCGGATTGCTCGCCAGCCCCATCGCCTTGCTCAGCCCGGTGCCGCTCAAGATCGTGGTGGATTCCGTCCTTGGCGGCCGACCGCTGCCGGAGTTTCTCCAGGCGATTCTCCCCGGTGGCGCCGCAACGCCCGCCGTCATCCTGCTGCTCGCGGTCGGCTTGCTCCTCGCGGTCACGCTGCTCGGCCAGCTGCAGGGGCTCGCGAACAACCTGCTGCGCACCTACGTCGGCGAACGGCTGGTGCTCGATTTCCGCGCCCGGCTGATCGACCAGGTCCATCGCCTGTCCCTGTCGTATCACGATTCGCGCGGAACCGCCGATTCCATCTACCGCATCCAGCAAGACGCGCCGGCGATCCAGTACATCATGGTGGACGGAGTCGTGCCATTCGTCTCGGCAGTGTTCACTCTCGCGACGATGGTCGCGGTGACCGCTCGCCTCGACGGACAGCTCGCGCTCGTGGCGCTCGCCATCTCTCCACCGCTGTTCTTCCTTTCACGAGTCTACCGCCCGCGCATGCGTCGTCAGTCGCGCCGCGTGAAGAAGCTCGAAAGCTCCGCGCATGCGATCGTGCAGGAAACGCTCGGCGCGCTGCGGGTCGTGAAGGCGTTCGGGCAGGAGGCGCATGAGAAGAATCGGTTGCTCCACCGCTTGAGCGATGGGATGGCCGCCCGAGTCCGCCTGGCGCTGCTGGGCGGCGGGTTCGGCCTCCTCCTCGGGCTCGTGACGGCGCTTGGGGTTGCCGCCGTGCTTCTCATAGGGGTGCGGCACGTGACCGCGGGCATCCTCACGCTCGGGCAACTGTTGATGGTACTCAGCTACCTCGGGCAACTGTACGAACCCCTGAAGACGATGAGCAGGAAGGTCGCCGGAATGCAGTCCCACCTCGCGAGCGCAGAGCGGGTGTTCGGACTGCTGGACGAGCGCCCCGACGTGCCCGAACAGCCCGACGCCCGGCCGCTGGGACGCGCCGTCGGAGCGGTGGCGTTTCGGCAGGTGTCGTTCGCGTACGGATCGGGCAACCCGGTCTTGCGCCACGCCTCCTTCGAGATCCAGCCGGGCACGCGTCTCGGCGTCGTGGGCGCGTCCGGTGCCGGCAAGAGCACGCTGGCCAGCCTGCTCACGCGCTTCTACGACCCGTCCCAGGGTGAGATCTTGCTCGATGGAGTCGACCTCCGCCATTACAGGCTCGAGGATCTCCGCCGCCAGTTCGCGGTCGTGCCTCAGGATCCCGTGCTCTTCTCGACCAGCATCGCCGCAAACATCGCCTACGCCCGGCCGGGAGCGAGCCGGGATGAGCTGATCGCGGCGGCGCAGGCGGCGAACGCCCACGAGTTCATCGTCCGGCTCCCCCAGGGCTATGACACGGAGGTGGGAGAGCGCGGGGTCCAGCTTTCGGGCGGCCAGCGCCAGCGCATCGCGCTCGCCCGTGCCTTTCTCAAGGACAGCCCGGTGCTCATCCTGGACGAGCCGACGAGCGCCGTCGATGCCGAGGCGGAGACGGCGATCCTGGGAGCGATCCGGCGACTCGTGCGCGGCCGCACCGTGGTCCTGATCACCCATCGCGGGAGCCTGCTCGAGGGTTGCACGGCGGTGCTCGCGATCGAGAAGGGCCACGTCGTCATGGACACCGGGCGCCCGCTGGCCGGCGCCCCGCCGCCCCTCGTGTCGCCGGGGAGCGCACGGCGACCGAACCTCAAAAATCATCCGGCGGTCCACGCCTGGTGCCAGCTCTACCCGCTCTCCGAGCCGCTCGGGATCACGCCCCTGGTGGTGCGTCGACGGAAGAACATGGTCTACCGGCTCGAGGGAGCCGGTCACGCTGGCACGGCCGTAATCGCCAAGCGTTGCCCGAACGCGGTCGCTCAGGTCGAGCGCACCGTCTACGAGGATTTTCTGCCCCGCCTCACGTTCCCGTCACTGCGCCACTACGGGTCACTCGTAGAGCCGGAGGGCGAGTACTCGTGGCTGTTCATGGAAGAAGCGAGCGGCGCCGACTACTCGAACTTCCTGGCCGAACAGCGCGCTCAATCCGCTCGCTGGCTCGGCCTCCTGTACAACTCGGTGGCCGATGCCGGCGCCCAGGCGCGGCTGCCGGATGCCGGCCCGATCCGATACCTGGACTGCTTGCGGGCGAGTCGCGAATCGATGCGGCAGCATCTCGACAATCCCGTCCTGTGGCCGGACGACGTCAGCTTCATCCATGAGATCCAAGCTCGTCTCGACGATTTGGAAGCGCACTGGAACCGTTTTGAGGAGATCTGCGAGGGGATGCCGCAGACGTTGGTGCACGGCGATTTCAATGGCAAGAACATCCGACAGCGATCCGTCAACGGCGACCACACCATTGTCGTTTTCGACTGGGAGCACGCTGGCTGGGGCGTTCCCGCTGTCGACCTTGCCCAGCTGACCGCGCCGTCCAGACGGTTGGCGGCGAACCCCGACATCCCGACCTACTGGTCGCTCGTGCAGGCACGCTGGACGGGGACAAGCCTGGAGGCCTGTTGGCGGCTGGCGTATTGCGGAACGGTGTTCCGCATGCTCACCTCCCTCTCCTGGGATGCACAACACCTGGCCTACGACTGGGCGCACGCATTTGTCGGCGGCATGCAGAGCTACGCCGCTGAGTTGGACGCCGCCCTCGAGCGACTCGAATGGGCGGGCCACGCACCGCAGCCGCGGCGCAAGGCAGTTGCGTCATGACGACGCCGCGGGTCGAAACCGACGTAGCGATCGATCGGCACGAGCGACTGTGGCGCTCGTTCGAGGAGTGGCAGGAGCCCGGCACGGCGGAGCTGTGCTCGCTCTTGCAGGAGATGCTCGGCCGCGACGGGCGCTCGGACGAGGCCACCCACCTTGAGCGCCTGGAACCGGAGGTCTACCGGCTGCGGATCGGCGGCGGAACCGGCCACACACTCGTCCTCAAGCGCCTCAGGCCGGCCACCTCACAGATCGACCGCTTCGTTGCGGAGCGGTGGTTGCCCGCCCTCGGTCTCGGCGACCGATGCCCGCGGCTCCTGGGAGCCGCGGCGCAGCGAGACGGAGACTGGGTGTGGCACATCTACGAGGATCTCGGTCACGACACGCTCGCCCTCCAGCGCCAACCGTGGCGTGTGACTGCGGCGGTCGATCTCATCGTCGAGCTGCACACGCGCGCCGCCGTTCACCCGCTCCTGCCCGAGGTCCGTTGGCGCGCTCGCGACCTTGGGGTGCACTTCTTTACGTCGAACCTTCGCGACGCGATCGCCGCGCTCGAAGCGCTGGCATCCCTCACGCGGGACGTCCCGCCCGAGTTCCTTGCCGCCCGGGCCCGATTGCTCCACCGGTTGCACGGTCTGCTCGAGGACGCTCCGCGACGCGTCCGCGTGATGGAGGAGGTCGGCGGGCCCGATACCCTCCTGCACGGCGACCTCTGGCCGACGAACGTCTTCGTGACCCCTGCCGCCAACGGTCCACGTGCTCGGCTCATCGACTGGGACAACGTCGGCGCGGGCCCATTCAGCTACGACCTCTCCACTTTCCTGTACCGGTCCTCTGCCGAGGAGCGGCCGTTGATTTTGCAGCGCTATCGCGACGGAGTGGAACGCGCGGGGTGGCGTCTTCCCGGAAACGGAGTGCTGAACCTGCTCTTCCACACCGCGGAGAGTGCGCGTTCCGCCCACTGTGTCGTCTGGGCCGCGATGGCCCTCCTGAATGAGGGCGCCAGGTGGGGAGCTGGCCAGCTCATCGAGTTCGACCGTTGGCTCGAGGCGCTCCGGCCGCCGCTCCCGGGCGAGACGATCCCATGAAGTGGCTCATCGTCACCGGTGATGACTTCGGCATGACCTCCGGGATCAACCGCGGGATCGTTCAGGCACACCGCGATGGGATCCTCACGAGCGCGAGCCTGATGGTGGATCGGCCGGCGTGCGAAGCGGCGGCCACGCTCGGGCGCGGGTGCCCCGCCTTGAGCCTCGGACTGCATCTGGAGCTGGACGCGAACGACCCCGAACGCGTTCTCGCCGAATTCGACCGCCAGTGCACGCGTTTCCTGGAGCTTGTCGGCGCCGTCCCGACCCACGTGGACTCCCACCACGACGTGCACCGCGACCCGCGCGTCCTGCCGCACGTGCTCGCGTGGGCCCGGCAGGCCGGCGTACCGGTGCGGGGTTACTCGGGTGTCCGCCAGCTCCGTCAGTTCTACGGCCAGTGGGGCGGCGTGACCCATCCCGAGCAGATCGGCGTCGACATGCTCGCGCGGCTGCTGGACAGCGAGGTTCGGGCGGGCGTGACTGAGCTGACCTGCCATCCGGGCTACGTAGACGCGGAGCTTTCCTCCGGCTACACCACGGAGCGCGAGGTGGAGCTCGGGACATTGTGCGACGACCGGGCGCGCGAGGCGACCGTGGAACGTGCGATTCGCCTTATCGGATTCCGCGACCTGCCTGCGCTCGCGACGAGTCCACGGGAAGCCGTGACATGAGCACGGTCGTGATCTCGGTCTACAACGTCGCCAACTTCCCGTACGGCGGCGGCCACTTGTGGGTGTACATGCAGTACGTCCAGGGCCTGCGCCGCCTGGGGTGCGATGTGTATTGGCTCGAGCAGATCCGGCTCCCCGGCGACCCCCGGAAGGAGGCCGACCTGCTGGCGAGCTTCTTCGGGCGGATCCGGGAATTCGGGCTCGAGGGGAAGACGCTCCTCTACGCGCTCGACCCGCCGCAGGAGAGTGGCATCGGGCCGGTCCGCTTCATCGGATGCAGCGAGTCCGAGGCCGCGGCCCTGCTGCGACGGGCGGATCTGTTGCTGAATTTCCACTATGCAATCGATCCCCGGCTGCTCGCCTCCGTCCGGCGCACGGCGCTCGTGGATATCGACCCCGGGCTGCTCCAGTACTGGATGGGCACGGGACAGCTCGACGTCCTCCCGCACGACTACTACCTGACCACGGGCGAGACCGTCGGAACACCGGCGGCGCGGTTTCCCGATTGCGGCCTGCGCTGGGTCCACATCCGGCCGCCCGTGTGTCTCGACTTGTGGCCTTTCACCTACGAGCCCCACGCGGAGGCCTTCACGACCGTGTCGAGCTGGGCGACAGCCGACTGGCTGAAAGTGCAGGAGAACGGGAAGAGCGTCTTGCGCGAGAACACGAAGCGGGTGGCCTTTCTCCAGTTCGCCGATCTACCCCGGCACACGAGCCAGCCCCTCGAGCTGGCCCTGTACCTGCTCGACCGGGACGGGGAGGACCGAGGGGGCGCGCTCCTCGAGCAGGTCGAGACAGGGGCGCTCCTCGAGCAGGTCGAGAAGGATGCGGTGGACCGGGCGTGCCTCGAGCAGCACGGCTGGCGCCTCCGTCACTCACGGGAGGTCGCGGGTAGCCCCAAGGCCTACCGCGCCTATGTCCAGGGGTCGCGCGGCGAGTTCAGCTGCGTGAAGCCGTCGTGCGTGGACTTCCAGAACGCGTGGATCAGCGACCGGACGCTGTGCTACATCTCCAGCGGGAAGCCGGCCGTCGTTCAACACACCGGTCCGAGCGCCTTCCTGCCACACGGCAAGGGGTTGTTCCGCTTCACCTCGCTGGACGAGGCCGCCGAAGCGTTCGCCACGATCAACGCAGACTACGGGCGGCACTGCCGCGCGGCCCGGGAGCTCGCCGAGACCTACTTCGACGCCAGGAAGATCATGGAGCAGATCCTCAATGCCACGCTCGGCCCAGACGGTCAGCCCGGAAGCGCCAGCGTTCCGGCTGACCAAAGCGTCGGAGCTGGGAGGTGACCATGTTGCCATCGACGATTCGTTTCAGCGGACGGGTCTACGTGCTGCTGGGCGCGCTGCTGCTCGGGCATGGCCGGCTGTTGGCGCAAGCCTCGAACGGGGGGACGCGCCCGGAGCTTCCCGACATCGCGAGGTCCGTCACAATCGCGCGCGTGGACCGGGCCCCTACGCTCGACGACTTCCTGCCGAGCTCGACCGCTCGGGTCCCGGTCGGCCACAGGCGGACGGTCCTCAACGGCCCGCTGACCTCTCATCAAGACTCCCTGGCGGTCAGCCACAATTCCCAGAGGGAAAACACCACTGGCCCGGTCGCCGTGACGGGTTTCCGCCAGCGCAAGCCGGGCGACGGGGTTCCAGTGAGTCAGCCCACCACGGCCTACCTGAGCTACGACGACGCCAACCTCTACGTCGTGTTCGTCTGCCAGGACGAACCCGCTAGAGTGCGGGCCAACGTCTCCCGGCGGGAATCGGTCAGCGGCGACGACCAGGTGCTCCTGTACCTCGACACGTTTCGCGATCACCACCGCGCCTACTTGTTCGCGGCCAATCCGCTGGGTATTCAACTGGACGGCATCCTCACCGAAGGACAGGAGTTCGACCTCAGCTTCGACGCGGTCTGGTCGTCCGAGGGTCGCCTGACCGACGACGGCTATATCGTGCGCATGACGATTCCCTTCCGGAGCCTGCGCTTCCCGAACGACTCGGTGCAGACGTGGGGCGTCGCGCTGGGACGCAAGATCCGGCGAACCAACGAGGAGACGTACTGGCCCCATCTCACCAAGCGAGTGAAGGGCTTCGTTCCGCAGCTCGGCACGCTGCACGGCCTGGCCCGGATCTCCGCGGGACGGAACGTGCAGCTGAATCCCTACACGATGCTGGCGCGGGCCCGGGTCTTGGACAAGGGCATTGCGGCGCATGTCGGCCAGGGAGACGAGCGCGTGGGGATGGACGCGAAGATCGTCGTGCGCGACGCAATGACGCTGGACGCGACCGTGAACCCGGACTTCAGCCAGGTCGAGTCTGACGATCCCCAGGTGACCGTGAATCAACGGTTCGAGGTGTTTTTCCCGGAGAAGCGCCCGTTCTTCCTCGAAAACTCCGGGTACTTCCAGACGCCGGTTACGGACCTGCTGTTTTCGCGACGCATCGTCGACCCGGGGGCCGGGCTACGGCTGAGCGGCAAAGCGGGTCGCTGGGTGATTGGGGCGCTCGCGATCAACGACCGCGCGCCGCTTGAGGCATCCGAGTCCCCCGTCGGTGCGGACGCCTGGATCGGGGCGGTGCGGATGCAGCGCGAGCTGGGTGAGGGGTCGTCCATCGGCCTGCTCATGACCGACCGGGAGTTTCTCGAGAGCTGGAAGCGGGACCGCATGCTCTCGGCCGACACGCGGTGGCGGATGGGCAAGAACTGGGAGATCGTGGGGCAGCTGATGCGCAGCGCGAACCGCGAGCACGAGGGGACCTCGTCCTCAGGGTGGGGCGTGCTCGCCGCGATGTCGCGCAATGGCCGGCAATTGGACTACTCGAGCCGCTACCGGGTGTTCAGTCCCGACTTCGCAGCCCCGCTCGGCTTCGTCGGCCGGGTTGGGTTCCGGGACACCAAGCACGAGGTGGCCTACGCCATCCTGCCCAAGCGAGGCCCCGTGGTGAGTGTCGGCCCGTCTCTGGCGATGGTGTTCAATTGGGACTACGAGACGAGTCGCCTGCAGGACCGGGAGATCGAGGGTCAGTTCACCGTCGAGCTCACGCGAGGCACGGAGGTCCAGCTCACCCACGTCGAGGCGTTCGAACTGTTTGACGGTCTGGAGTTCCGCCCGTACGCTAACCAGGCGCGATTCCAAACCGAGTGGCTCAAGTGGCTCGGCCTGGACATCTCCTACGCGTGGGGGACCGCCGTGAACCACGATCCGGCGGGGGACCTCGCTCCGTCACTCGGCAGCGCCAGAGAGGCCGATGTGGGAGTTACTCTACGGCCCACGCCGCAACTGCGGCTCGAACCCGCGTATGTCTACAGCTCGCTCGCGACGCGCCCGGGGTCGGCGCGCATCTTCACTGAACGAAAGCTGCGGGGGAAGCTCAACTATCTCTTCAGTCGCACGTGGTCCCTCCGGGC
>JBOHST010000370.1:0-8721 GCA_050733375.1 Gemmatimonadales bacterium | reverse complement strand
GCGCTCGGCCGGCGCCCCAGGCGGGTGTACGAAAAGACCCTGCTGACCCCTTCGCCGTACAACACGTACCTTCACCCCGGCCTCCCGCCCGGCCCCATCAGCCAACCGGACAGCGCCTCGCTCGACGCCGCGTTGTATCCTGCCGCGGCCCCGTTTCTGTTCTTCGTCGCCCAACCCGACGGCAAGCACATCTTCTCGGTCACCTACGCCGAGCATCTGGATGCGATCCGGCGGGTGCAGGAAATGCGCGCCGCGGCGCGCGCGCCCCTGCGCGGGAGGTAGCACGGTGTCTGGTCAGCAGGGCGGAACCTCCTCCCCACGAGCCGCGTCGAAACGGTCCCGGATCGCCCGTGTGGCCGCCTCCGGGTCCGGCGCGGCGAGGATCGCGCCGATGACCGCGAGGCCGTCCGCGCCCGCGCGCGCCAGGGACGCGGCATTCCCGGCGGTGATCCCCCCGACCGCAATGACCGGCACGCCGCCCGGCGCGAGCCGGGCGAGCGCCGCGAAGCCGTCGGCTGCGAGCGGGCTCCCCGCGTCCGGTTTGTTGGCGGTGGCGAACGCAGGGCCGACGCTCCAATAATCGGCACCCCAACCGCGAGCCCGCTCCGCTTCGGCCGGCGAGCCGACGGAGGCGCCGAGGACGAACTTGGCTGGGACGTGCGGGCGCAGCGCGTCGAGAGGCACATCATCCTGGCCGAGGTGGGCCCCGGCGGCGCCGGCGGCGAGCGCCACGTCCACGCGGTCATTGACCAACACGGGCACTGGCAGCGCGGCGACGAGCGCGCGGGCGAGGGCCAGCGTGTCGCTGGGGCGGGCGTCCTTCCACCGGACCTGCACCATCGTGGCGCCGCCGCGCACGGCGGCGCGGCAGACCTCAACCGGATCCCGCCCCCCCTGTTGGAGCAGGACAGGATCCGTGATCACCATCAAGCGGAGCTGATCGACGAGACCCATGAGCACCGACAAAGGTAGCGCCGTCGTCTCCGCGAAAGGCGCCGCGCGCTGGGCGGCCGGCCATCCCTGGATCTACCGCGGGCGCATCGTCGACGCGGCGGCGCGGCGCGACGGGATTCCCGCCACCGCCTGGCGCGTCGTCCATGCCGGCGCCGACGGTTTGCCGTCGCTCGTCGTGGACCGCTACGGTCCGTATGTGGTGGCCCAGCTCCTCTCCGCCGGCCTCGAGGCCGGCGGCGTGCTGTTCACCAGCTCCTGCTCCTGCCACGTCCACCGCGCCGATTTCCTGGAGATGCTGGGGGCCGCGAGCCGCGACAGCGGCCGCCGCCTCGAGCTGATGCGCGTCACCGGCGCGAGCGGCGATCATCCGGAACTGCTGAACATCCCGGAGGCGGGGTACCTGAAGGGTGCCCTAGTGCGGGCGGTGGACTGACACCGCACCGCGCACCCTCGGGACGGGGCCTTCCCTGTTGACTCCGGAACCCCGCTTTACAACCTTCCTTGCCATGCCTTTCGCCCGGCCCGAGGCGCTCGATCGGACCGCCCTTGTCCGACGAGTGCTCGTCGGTCTCTTCTTCGCCAACCTGGCTGTCGTCGTCGCGAAGCTCACGGTGGGAATCGCCACGGGCTCCCTCGCCGTGCTGGGCGACGCGCTGCACTCCATCGTCGACGCACTGAACAACGTCCTTGCCTTCGTGGTCATCCGGGTCGCTGCCAAGGCCCCCGACGAGGATCACCCCTATGGCCATGGGAAGTTCGAGACCCTGGGGGCGCTGGTGATCGTCGGGTTCATGTCCATCACCTGCTTCGAGCTGGTGCGGGACGCCATCGCGCGGCTGGGGGCCGGGCAAGCGCCGCCCCAACTATCGGACGTGCAACTTGCGGTGCTGGTCGGTACGCTGGGCCTGAACGTGCTGGTGGCCACGTACGAATCGCGTCGCGGCCGGGAGTTGGACAGCGACATCCTGCTGGCCGACGCGGCCCACACGCGGGCCGACGTGTTCATCACCGTTGGGGTGTTGATCGGCCTGTTGCTCGCCCGGCGCGGGCTGTGGTGGGCGGACCCCGCGCTCGCGTTGGGGATTGCGCTGTTCATCGTGCGCATCGCCTATCGAATCTTCCTGCGCGCGGTGCCGGTTCTGGTCGACGCGCGCGCGATTCCCGATACCACGATCCAGGCGCTGGCGGAGACGATCGGCGGGGTGAAGCGAGCCTACGGCATCCGCTCGCGGGACGCTGCCCGCACACGCTACGCGGAGGTGACGATCGCCGTGGACCGCAACGCCAACGTCGCCGCGGCGCACGCCATCGCCGATGAGGTGGAAGACCGACTCAAACGCGACCTCCGCCTGCACGAAGTCACCGTGCACATCGAGCCGTGCTGAACACCGTCGATCAGGGCGCCCGCACGGATCGCGTCCGCCGGCCGGCCCGCTCGCTGCGCCAGGAGTACGAGGAGTTCCTGTTCCAGCGCATCGAGGAGTACAAGAACTCCCTGTCCCGCGCCGAGCTGCTCGAAATCGGGGATGAGGCGGTGCGCGAGCTCGAGGTCGCGGCCGCCGACCAGTACCTGCTCACCGAAGTGCTGCTGCTCGAGCACGTGGACCGGATCATCGGCCGGCGGCTGCGGCTGCCGAGCTTTCAGCGATGGTCGCGGCGGCACCGTGCGCTCCGCGCGGCGCAGCGGGAACCGACCCACTGGGAGCTGGACGCCGATAGCCAATTGGTCACCTGCGCCAGGCGACTCGAAGCCGGCGACGCCGCTGTCGTCATCGGCGCGGCAGCGCTGCCCGCCGCCCTGTTCATTGCGGCCCACGACGTCGAAGTCCTGTTGCTGGATCAGGACCTGGGCGCCGTGGAGGCAGCGGAGGGCCGGGCGATCACCGAACAGCTCGCCGCTCGATTCCACGCCCTGGTGGTACAGTTCGGGAATTGGATGCCCGACGTGCCGGTGACCGTCGCCGTGCTCCACCCTACCGCGCTCGCCGCGCTCGGCGCCGACGCCCGTGAGGCGCTGATCACCGATCTCCAGGGGCGTACGCCGCCGGGGGGGGTGCACTTATTCGTGCCGCTGCGAGGCGAGGCGCCCCCAGAGGTCATCCCGATCGGCAGCGACACGCTCCTGCCGCTCTATGTGGGGTGGCACATCGAACGGAGACCGCGTAGCAGGCGCGGCGGGTTTGCGGCCACGAAGCCGCCGCGTCAGTCCGACACGCAGGCGAACGTGTCCGAGTGACCACTTTCACTCCCCATAGCGCTACGTAACTGCCGAATCCCCTGTAAGTTACGCGATTGCTCGTCGTGGCAGCGGTCTTGCCTAGTCGCTGGGCATGACCAGTTTACCATTAGTTCTCGACGACGAGCCCTTGGGCATCATTCTCCGCGCAGGCCAACGCGCATTGCGGCCGGCGAAGATCTGGGCCTACTGCTGGTGTGACGACGACGCGGAGTCGGGGGATCACGTGCACCGGCATCTGCCGGTGGATCCTCACCCGGCCGGCATGTAACCCGGCAGGCGGGGGAGCGAAGGCGGGGCCGGCGAATGCGCCGGCCCCGCTTTGCGTTTCGGTGCGGCGCCGTCTACTCTTTCGGGTAACCCCATGCCGACCATCGCCATCAACGGCCGCTCGCTCACCGCCGCAGCGGACCAGACGATTCTCGAGGTCGCCCGGGCCGCGGGAATCGACATTCCCACGCTGTGCTGGTATCCGAAGCTGCCGATCGTCGGCAACTGCCGCATCTGCCTCGTCTCCGTAGAGGGTCAGCCGAAGCTCCTCCCTGCCTGCGCCGCCAAGGTCGCCGACGGGATGACGGTCACGACCGAGTCGCACGCCGCCGTGGAGAACCGCAAAGGCGTCCTGCGGCTGTTGCTGGAGCGCTATCCGGCCGATCACCTCGGCAACGGTGGCCGTGCGGACCCGCGCAACGAATTCGAGCAGTACGTGGTGCGCTACGGCGTCGACCCGACCATCGTCGCCGATCGCGACCTGTCGCTGCGCGGCGGGGACGAGCGTCCCGGCGATCCGATGATCCGGCACGACATGACCACCTGCATTTTGTGCACCCGCTGCGTGCGCGCCTGCGAGGACATCCAGGTGGTCGGCGTGCTGGACGTGGGACAGCGCGGCGAGCACACGCAGATCATCGTCGGAGCGGATGGTGACCCCGACAAGGCGGGCTGCACCTGGTGCGGCGAGTGCGTCCGCGTCTGCCCCACGGGCGCCATCTTCGAAGTGATGCCGCAACAACGCTTCCGACCGGACCAGATCCGCCGGCCCGAGCGCGTCGTGCGATCCACCTGCCCCTATTGCGGCGTCGGCTGCCAGGTGGACCTGCACGTCGCCGACAACAGCATCGTCCGCGTCACGTCCCCCGACATCGAGCTCGACACCCCGAACCAGGGCAGCACCTGCGTGAAGGGACGGTTCGGGTACGATTTTCCCCAACATCGCGACCGGCTCACGGCCCCCCTGATCCGCAAGGGATGGGCCAAGCAGGACGGCCAATGGACGTGGACGGGCCCCGCCGGCGCCGACCGGCGCAGCGGCCCGTGGCGCACCATCGAGGGCGAGGGCCAGCAGTCCAAGCCCGGGACACCGCCCCGCATGACCGGCAAGTCGGTGCGCGAGCTGCCGCTGCTCGAGCGGATCGACATGGACATCCGCGACCGCGTCGCGACGCCGGCCTCGTGGTACGAGCCGTTCCGCGAGGCGACCTGGGACGAGGTGCTCGATTTCACCACGCAGCAGATGCTGCGCATCAAGCGGACGCACGGCCCCAACGCGCTGGCGTGCTTCTCCTCGGCCAAATGCTCCAACGAGGAGAATTACTTGTTGATGCGGCTGTTTCGCGGAGCGATCGGCACCAACAACGTCGACCACTGCACGCGGCTGTGTCATTCGACGTCGGTCGCGGCGATGCAGCGCGCGCTCAACACTTCCGCGGCGTCCGGCTCGATGCGGGAGGTGGAGACGGCGTGCGACGTCATCTTCATCGCGGGCGCGAACACCACGGAGACGCACCCCGTATTCGGCGCGGCGCTGAAGCGCGCCCACGAGCGCGGCGCGACGCTGATCGTGGCGGACCCACGGAAGATCGAGCTCGCCGCGCGCGCCGACATCCACCTCCAGATGCTCCCCGGGACGGATGTCGCGCTGTTCTCGGCGATGTTGAGCCACATTCTGGCGCAGGGCCTCGAGGACAAGCAGTTCATCGCCGAGCGGACCCATGAGTTCGAGCAGGTGCGGGAAGCCGTCCGGCCCTACACCCCCGACAAGGCCGCGAAGATCACCGGCATCGCCGCGGACAAGATCCGGCGCGCGGCGGAGATCTACGCCCGGGGCCCCAATACCAGTACGCTGTGGGCGATGGGGCTGACCCAGCACGCCAACGGCACCGACCTCGTGGCTTCACTCCTCAACCTGATGCTGGCCTGCGGGATGATCGGGCGGTGGGGCGCGGCGATGATGCCGGTGCGCGGCCAGAACAACGTGCAGGGCGCCTCGGACGTCGGCGCCATCCCGTTCGTGTACACCGACTACCAGCCCGTGGGAGACCTCGCGGTGCGCGAGCGGTTCGCGAAGGCTTGGGGCCTCCCGGCGGATGCCCTGTCGCTGAACAAGGGGCTGATGGTGACGGAGGTGGTAAAGCCGGAGAGCGGCGTGCGCGGCATGTACATCATGGGTGAGAACCCGATCATCTCCGACCCGGACATCGCCCACGCGGAGCACTGGTTCCAGAATCTCGAGTTCCTGGCGGTCCAAGACCTGTTCCTGACCGAGACCGCCCGCTACGCCGACGTGGTGTTCCCGGGGGCGAGTTTCGCCGAGAAGACGGGCACGTTCGTGAACACCGAGCGCCGCATCCAGCTCTCCCACCGCGCGACCGACCCGCCGGGGCAGGCGCGGGGGGACCTCGAAATCCTGATCGACCTGTCCCGCCGGCTCGGCTTGACGACTCCGTTCGAGGAGGCGGCCGACGTCATGGCCGAGATCGCGCAGGTCACCCCGTCGTGGGCCGGCGTCACCTACCCCCGGCTCGAAGGCGCGGGCCTCCAGTACCCCATCCCGACCACCGAGCACCCGGGGACCGCGTACTTGTTCGACACGGCGTTCCCGACCGCGGACGGCAAAGGGCGTTTCATCCCGGTCGAGTACACCGACCCGGTGGAGCTGCCGGACGACGAGTTCCCGTTCGTGATGAACACCGGACGCCAGCTGTATCACTGGCACACCGGCACCATGACCCGGCGCTCGAGCGGGTTGGACGCCCGCGAGCCGACCCCGATCGTCGAGATCCATCCCGATGATGCGGCGCGGCTCGACGTCACCGAGGGCGACCTCGTGCGGCTCACGTCGCGCCGCAACGGGATGGTCACCGCGGTCCGGGTGTCGGACCGCGTTGCGCCCGGGCAAGTGTTTGTGCCGTTCCATTTTCGCGAGGCCGCGGCCAATCTGTTGACCAATCCGATCCTCGACCCCTACGCGAAGATGGCGGAATTGAAGATCTGCGCGGTCCGGATCGACCCGGTACGGGCCGCGGCGCCGATTCGCTAGGCGTTTTCCCGACTCACTTCCCGTTCCCCGACCAGGGCGATGCAAGCGATCGTCAAGGACACACGCGCCCCCGGCCTCACGGTCACGAGCGTCCCGAAGCCCAGCGCGGGTCCGGGCGAAGTGCTGATCGCGGTCCGTCACGCCGGCGTGTGCGGCACCGACCTGCACATCGCGGATTGGGACGCCTGGGCCCAAGGGCGGATCAAGCCACCCATCGTGGTCGGGCACGAGTTCGCCGGCGAGATCGTGGCGGTGGGGAGCGGCGTGACGGAGCTCAAGCCGGGTCAGCTCGTCACCGCCGAGGGGCACATCGTGTGCGGTCATTGCCTGCAGTGCCGCAACGGCAACGGTCACATCTGCAAGCACACCCGGATCATTGGGGTGGATCGGGACGGGGCGTTCGCCGAGTTCATCGTCATGCCGGCGACCAACGTGCTGCCGCTCGACGGCATCCCCACCGAGATCGGCGCCATCATGGACCCGATGGGCAACGCGTTTCACACGGTGCTGACGGCGGATATCCCCGGCAGCACCGTGTTTGTCGTGGGGTGCGGGCCGATCGGCTGCTTCGCGGTGGGGATCGCGCGCGCGGCGGGCGCGGCGCGTGTGATTGCCTCCGACGTCAATCCAAAGCGGCTCGAGCTCGCCCGGGCGATGGGCGCCCAGGTGCTGATCAACGCTGCGACCGACGACGTGGGGAAGGTCGTGCTCGCCGAGACCGGGGGCGAAGGCGCCGACGTGGTGTGTGAGATGTCAGGCGTCCCGCTGGCCCTGCACCAGGCATTTCACGCGGTCCGCCTGGGCGGCCGCGTCCAGCTGCTCGGGATCCCCAAGGGCGCCGTGTCGGTGGACTTCGCCACCGAGATCATCTTCAAGGGCATCACGATCTATGGCGTTATCGGCCGGAAGATGTACGAGACGTGGCACCAGATGCGGCGTTTCCTCGCCGGTGGACAGTTCGATCCGCATCCCGTCATTACTCATCGCTTCCCACTCGCCCGGATCGACGAGGCGCTCGCCGCGATCCGCTCGGGCGATGCCGGGAAGGTCATTCTGGAGATCGCATGAGCTTCGCAGCCAGCCTGCAGGCCGAGCTGGACCAGTTCCAGAAGGCCGGCGTCTACAAACGGCTCAACTACCTCGACTCCCCGCAGGGCCCGCGCGCCCGGATGGAAGGCCGTGGTGAGGTGGTGATCCTGTCGTCCAACAACTACCTCGGCTTGTGCAACACCCCCGAGGTCGTGGCGGCGGGGAAAGCGGCGCTGGATCGCTTCGGCGCGGGTACCGGGTCGGTGCGCTTCATTTGCGGCACGTTCACAATTCACCGGGAGGTCGAGGCAGCCCTCGCGCGGTTGGTTGGCTGTGAGTCCTCACTCACATACGTGAGCTGCTGGAACGCCAACGAGGGACTCTGTCCGACCATCCTGGGCGAGCAGGACATCGTCATCTCCGATCAGCTGAACCACGCCTCCATCATCGACGCCATCCGCCTCGCCAAGACGATCACCAAGTGCCAGACGGCCGTGTACCGGCATTCGGACATGGCCGATTTGGAGCAGAAGTTGAAGGCGGCCAGTGGGGCCCGGCGCCGGCTGGTCTTCACCGACGGCATCTTCTCGATGGAGGGCGACATCGCGAAGCTCCCCGACATCCTGGAGCTCGCCCGGACCTACGATGCCATCGTGGCCGTCGATGACTCACACGCCACCGGTGTGCTCGGGAAGACCGGCCGGGGCACGGCGGAGCACCTCGGGGTCACAGGCCTGGTGGACATCATCACCTCGACCCTGGGGAAAGCCCTGGGCGGCGCGGCGGGCGGCTTCACGGCTGGTCCCCACGCGCTCACGGACTACCTCACCCAGCGGTCGCGGCCACAGCTGTTCAGCAACGCCCTGCCGCCCACTGTCGCCGCCAGTGCGCTCGGTGCCGTGCGTTTCCTCGAAGCGCACCCTGAGCGCGTGACACAGCTGCACCAAAATGCCCGCTACTTCCGGGAGCACCTCCTGGCGCTGGGGTTCCAGCCGCTCCCGGGCGAAACGCCCATCGTTCCGGTGATCCTGGGCGAGACCGCGAAGGCCATCCAGATGAGCGAACTGCTGTTGGCTGAAGGAGTGTTCGTCACCGGCTTCGGGTATCCGGTAGTGCCCCAGGGACACGCGCGAGTGCGTTGCCAATTGTCGGCCACCCACACCCGTGACGACCTCGACTTCGC
>JBOHST010000369.1:0-8599 GCA_050733375.1 Gemmatimonadales bacterium | reverse complement strand
CGCGCCCGAGAGCTGATGGCGCGGGTTCGCAAGGTCCTGGGGAAGGCGCCCGACCCGCAGTGACGCCCCCCACGATGTTGCAGTTCATCTGGGCGGTCATCACGGTGTTGGGGTCGCTGTTGCTGGTGGTGCTGCTCATGACCCTCGGGCACAAGCTGATGACGCAGATTCGCTCGGGCTACGAGCGGCGCCAGCGGGCCGCGTTCCTGCCCGCGATCCAGGCCTACATCAACGCCGACAACGGCGCGTTCGCGATGTACGTGCCCGGGCCGCTCGGCGCCTGGGACCGCCGCGTGGTGTTGTGGACGATGTTGGACCAGATCCGCCTGGTGCGGGGAAAGGCGCAGGAGCGTATCAGCGCCGCGTTCGAGCAGCTCGGGTTCGTGGAAGAGGAGCGCCGTAAGCTCACCGACCGTCGCTGGGTGCGGCGCGTCGAGGGCGCGGAGAAGCTGGGGCGCATGATGAGCCGCCAGCCGCTGCCCGATCTCGTCAAGCTGATGCGCGATCCGGTGCCGGAGGTGCGCATTCGCGCGGCCAAGGCCCTGGGCGCGATCGGCGGGCTCGAGGCCGTGGAATCGCTGCTCGCCGCGCTGCGCGACACCAACCGCTGGTCCACGCTGCGCATCGCCGACATCCTGGCGCAGCTCGGTCAGGCGGCGGTCGAGCCGCTGCTGCACGAGTTCCCCCGACTCCCGGGACCGGCGCGCGTGCCGGCGATCGACATCCTGGGCCGGCTGCATTCCCCCGAAGCGGTGCCGTTGCTCGTGTCGCTGCTGCACGACGCCGACCAGAACGCCCGCGCCCGCGCCGCGCACTCGCTCGGCCTGATCGGCGATCCGCGCGCCACGGCGCAGCTGATCGCCGCGCTGGGCGACGAGGCCTGGCCGGTGCGCGCCATGGCCGCCAAGGCGCTCGGCATGGTGGCGGGCACGGAAGGCATTCCGGCGCTGCAGACGGCGCTCGCCGATCGCGAGTGGTGGGTGCGCTCCAACGCCGCCGACGCGCTGCGCCAGAAAGGCGAGCCCGGCTATCAGGCGCTGGCCACGCTGCTCGACAGCCGCGACGCCTACGCCGCGCAGAAGGCGGCCTGGATGCTGCAGGAGGCGGGCGTGTTCGACGCCACCGTCACCGCGTTCGTCGAGGGGTCGCCGCGCGAGCGCAAGGCGGCGCAGGAGCTGCTGCGCAAGCTGGTCGCGCTGCAGCGCGTGGACCTCCTGTCCGACATCGCGCTGCGCCACCGCGACGAGCGGGTGCGGGTGGCGGTGGCGCGGCTGCTCACGACCGCGGACGCGGAGCAGGCGGGCGACCCGTGAACTGGCAGCTGATCGTCGCCCGGGCGATCGAGGGGTTCAACGCCTTCGTGCTCGCCTATTTTCTGATCCTCAACGTCTCCTACATCATCCTGTTTCTCATCTCGCTGCGCGAGGTGCTGCGCTTCCTGCGGCGCACGTTTTTCTCCGACTACCAGCAGATCCTGCGCTCCAACATGACGCTGCCGATCACGCTGATCGTGCCGGCGCACAACGAAGCGAAGACGATCGTCGACACGGTGCGCTCGCTCCAGATGTTGAACTATCCGGAATTCGAAATCATCGTCGTGAACGACGGCTCGCGCGACGACACGCTCTCCCGGCTGCTGACCGCCTACGAGCTGCGCCGCGTGGACCGCGTGTACAAGCGCAGTCTCCCCACGCGCCCGGTGCAGGCCCTGTACGCCTCGCCGCTCGTCCCCAACCTCACCGTGGTGGACAAGGTGGGCGGCGGCAAGGCCGACGCCCTGAACTGCGGCATCAACCTGTCGAAATACCCGCTGTTCTGCTCGATGGACGCCGACTCGGTGATCGAGGACGACGCGCTGCTCAAGGCGGTGAAGCCGTTCATGGAGTGGCCCGACGAGACCGTCGCCGTGGGCGGCATCGTGCGCTGCGCCAACGGCTGCACCATCACCGACGGCCGCGTGACCAAGATCGCCCTGCCCAAGCGCTTCCTGCCGATCTTCCAGGTGGTCGAGTACCTGCGCGCGTTCCTGTCGGGCCGGCTGGGGTGGAGTGCGCTGAAAGGGCTGCTGCTCATTTCGGGGGCGTTCGGGGTGTACCGCAAGTCGGCGGTAGTCGAGGTCGGCGGGTACGACGGCAACACCGATACGGAAGACCTGGAGCTGGTGATGGCGCTGCACCAGGTGAACCGCGCCAAGGGGCGGCCGTACCGCATCGTCTTCGTCCCCGACCCGGTATGCTGGACCGAGGTGCCGGGCAACTGGAACATGCTGCGCCGCCAGCGCAACCGCTGGCACCGCGGCATGCTGCAGAGCCTGTCGCGCCATCGGAAGATGCTGTTCAACCCGCGCTACGGCGTCATCGGGATGGTGGTGTGTCCCTACTTCCTGATTTTCGAGACCATGGGCCCGTTCGTCGAGACGCTGGGCTACATCTCGGTGCCGCTCGCCTGGGCGCTGGGGCTGCTCAATACCGAGTTCTTCGTGCTGTTCTTCCTGCTCGCGGTGGCGTTCGGGGTATTCCTCTCGGTCGCCGCGATTCTCCTGGAGGAGATCTCCTACCGTCGCTACCCGACGTGGGAAGACCTCTGGAAGCTGCTGGTGTGCGGCATCCTCGAGAACTTCGGGTTCCGCCAGCTGCTGGCGCTGTTCAAGATCCAGGCGTTCTGGGAATACCTGCGCGGACTCCGACGGTGGGGGATGCTCGAGCGCGCGGGGTTCAAGAAGGGCGAGCCGGAAGATCTGCCGCCGGCGGATCGCGTGTCGTTGCCGCGGGTCGAGCGTGTGGAGCGGGTGGAGACGCACTAAGGTACTCCCGCAAGGCGCGGCTCGGCGCTCACGCGACGCGTCCTGAAGGACGCCCGCTCGATCGCTCTTCAGAGCGCGTCGACGCGCAGCGTCGCCGAGCCCGGCCTTCAGGCCGGGGAGAACCGTGGAACTCCACCTCCGTCATCAACGTCCGCGCCTGAAGGCGCACCAGAGCCCTACGCCATCAACCGCGGGACTCCCGTCCACCACATCCAACCCGACCTGCTAGATTGGAGGGCGCCATGATCGCCCTCGCCCGCAAATACCGCCCCAAACAGTTCGCCGACCTGATCGTCCAGGACCACGTCGCCGCCGCGTTGCGCGGCGCGGTGGCGCTGGGGCGGGTCGCCCACGGCTATCTGTTCGCCGGCCCGCGCGGGGTGGGGAAGACCACCGCCGCGCGCATTCTCGCCATGGCGCTGAATTGCGAGCGGCGCACCGCGGGCACGGGCGAGCCGTGCGGCGAGTGCGACTCGTGCCGCCGCGTGTGGACCGGCCAGGCGAATCTCGACGTCGTCGAGCTGGACGCCGCCTCGAACCGCGGCGTGGACGACGCGCGCGAGCTGCGCGAACGGGCCATGTACGCCGCCTCGGCCGAAGGCCGCTCCAAGGTCTACATCCTGGACGAGGCGCACATGTTGACGCGCGACGCCTGGAACGCGCTGCTCAAGATCCTGGAGGAGCCGCCCCCCGGCGTGGTGTTCGTGTTCGCTACCACCGAGCCGCAGAAAATCGCCCAGAGCGCGGCGCCGGTGCTGTCGCGGCTGCAGCGCTTCGATTTCCGCCGCATCGGCCCGCACGCCATCGTCGCCCGGCTGCGCCAGGTGGCCCAGGCCGAGCAGATCGCCGTGGACGACGACGCGCTGGCGCTGCTCGCCGCGAGCGCCGACGGCGGCATGCGCGACGGCCTGTCGCTGCTCGATCAGGTCGTCTCGTTCGGCGAGGGGCCGGTCACCGCGCAGCGGGTGCGTGAGGTGCTGGGCCTCATCCCCGACGACCTCTACGGCGAGCTGCTGCGGCTCACGGCCGAGCGCGACAGCCGCGCCGTGTTCCCGCTGGTGGACCGCCTGGCCGAAGCGGGCGCCGATTTCGGCGAGTTCGTGGCCGGCGCCGGGGAGGTCCTGCGCGCGGTGCTGCAGGTCGGTCTCGGCGGTGAGCCTGAAGCACTCACCGAGGGGATGCAGACGCTGGTGCGCCAGTACGCCTTGCAGCTCCCGCCCCCCGACGTCGTGCGGCTGCTCACCATCCAGGGCGGCCTCGAGGCGCAGATCCGCTCGAGCGGCCACCCTCGCCTCGCCGTCGAGCTGTTGCTGCTGCGCTGGGCAATGATGGATCGCACGGTCGAGATCTCGGAAGTCATTCGGGCGCTCGGGGAAAAGGGGAAGGGGGAAGCGGGAAGGGGGAAGGGCACGCTGCCGGAACAGCTCCGCGACTCGGCGCCCACAGCGGCACCTATCCCCCTTCCCCCTTCCCCCTTCCCCGCCGTATCCGGTCCCGAGCGCGGCGCGCTGACGCAAGCCCGTCTCGTTTCTCTGTGGCCATCCATTGTGGCGGAAGCACGCAAATCCAGCCCCATGATCGGCACGCTGCTCGCCGAAACGGAGGTCTCGGGCGTCGACGGGAGCACGGTGACGCTGGCGTCGCCGGGGGGGGCGCACGTCGAGGGACTGGAGCACAAGCGCGATGCGATCGCGAAGCTCGTGGCCGAGTACGTGAGCGGGCCGGTGAAGCTGCTGATCGCGGCGGGAAAGCCCGCGGCGCCGCAACAAGTCTCCGGCTCGCGCCCGGCGCGGCTCACCGAGGAGACGGCCAACGCGGAGCGGCTCAAGATGCTGCGCGCCAAGGACCCCTCGCTGGGCGGGGCGGTGGACGCGCTCGATCTCGAGCTGCTGGAGTAGGGCCGCCCTACGGCGTGGCGCTCGTCTGCGGCGCCCCGGCCAGTCCCACCGCGTCGAGCATGAACGCGTACTTGAAGGCGATTTCCCGCAGCGTAGTGGTCGGGGAGGTTGGGGTTGCCCGACGGGACGTCCCGATCAATCCCCGCCTCACGGGAGAATTCCGCTTGGAGGGCCAGCAGCTGTACGACCAGACCAGCAACCTCGCCGCCGGGTGGATCGGGGCGCAGGCAGTGTTTCAGGGTGGGATCCGATACACTCCGTGAGCGAATGCGGAATGCGGAGTGCGGAATGTCAATGGGAGGTCGACCGTCGGTTCGACCTTCCCGTTCGATTCCGCATTCCGCACTCCCATTCCTGTCACTCGACGCTCCGCACCGCTCTCCGATGTGCAACCGGCCTCAGTTCGGGACATAGAGCGTGGAGAGTTGCCGTTTGCCAGGTTGACCGAGTTCGCCGCGAAGCCTTACTGTACGACGCCACAAATCGCGAACGAGGTCATTACCGCCGCCTCCGTCGCACCTGCTCGCACGCCGCCGCGCCACCGTACGCCGCCTTCCGGATTCGAGCGGAAGACCGAGGCCGTGCCGCGGTCGACGAACACGCCCCCGCCAAGCACTGCTTTTCCAGCGGGACAATTGGCGAGGCACTCGTTCGTCCCTCCTGCTAGAACCGAGCAACTGGCCTGAACGACGCCGTAGGCGCTGATGCCAGGAAGACCTTGCGGGCCGGCAGGCCCCTGCTGTCCGGTCGCACCTTGAGGACCGACTGGACCCTGAGGGCCGACGTCCCCTCTAGCGCCCTGAGGCCCTTGCGGGCCCGTGGCACCCGCGGGGCCTGCGGGACCTTGTGGACCTGCCTCATTCCAGGTCACATCGACGTGGGTGGCCGAAAGGCAGGTGGCCGGCAGGCCGGGGAGCCTGAGCAAGTAGATCGCCCCTACCGCCGGGACGTAGCACGCGTGGTAAGTGGTGGATCCCTGTGCAACGGCGCGGGGCCCAGCGGCCACACCCAGAGCGGCAGCGGTGCTCGCGGCGCGTAGCAGCAGGCGGCGGATCGTCAGGAAGTCGCTCATGGTTCACTCCTTCTCGGTATCCGAGTTAAAGATTCGGTCAACCCGCACGCTGGTGATTCAACCGGCGCACTGGACGTGGATATTCAGGCTCAAGCTCACGAGCGTCGCATTGGTGTCGTTGCGCCAGGTGGCAACCCACCCTTCTCGCAGGTCCGCGCCGAACAACGCCTGCGACTCTACCAGGGTGACTCTGTTGGCGTCCTCAAAGTCGGAGCTCGCACCCCCGCCGAGCACTTTCTTCCCGACCGGGCAGAGGACGAGGAAGGAATGGGTCGCGCCCGGTGCGATGGCCGGCTGCGCATTGCCGAACGCCGATACGAGGCCCAACACACCACTGGGACCTTGGGGACCGACAGGTCCGGCTGGTCCGACCGGGCCTTGAGGGCCCTGCGCTCCAGGAGATCCCACTGGTCCCGGTGGGCCTTGAACGCCTTCCGCTCCCTGCGGCCCCGCTGGTCCGACGGGACCTTGAGCGCCTTGAGCTCCCGGAGGTCCCGCCGGTCCGGACGGACCTTGAGCGCCCGCCGGCCCCGAGGGTCCCACTGGGCCGTCGCTCCCTGGTGCTCCCGGGGGGCCGAGTGGTCCGGCTGGTCCGACACTTCCCGGCGCACCCGGCGGGCCCGGTGGTCCGGCTGGCCCCGGGGGCCCCTGCACACCGGGAGGCCCCTGCTCGGCCCAACTGATCTCCACGTGGGAAGCGGACAGGCACGCGGCGGGCAGTCCCGCCAGTTTGATGACGTACATCGCCCCCACCGCGGGCACGTAGCAGGCGTGATACGTGGACGCCTGCGCGGCAGCGGGGCCGGCAATGGCTGCGACGAGCGCGGCGGTGCCCACGGCACGGAGCAGCCGGTAGCGCCTCTGCAGGAAGTCGCTCATGGGTCACTCCTTCTCCAGTATCCGGGTCACACGTCGAGCAGGCGCTCGATGTGATCGAGGAACAGCGCTAGCGAGGCCAGCAGCGCCCGGTCGGTCGCGTCGGAGGCGCCCGATACTTCGGCGCGCGCGCTTGCGACGCATGCGTCGATCGTCCTGAAGTCGCCGGACACCACGCCGGCGGCGCACTGGTCCAGCGCTGCCTGGACGCGGCCGCGTTCCGAGGCCGTCAGGTTGGCCAGCAGCGCTCGCGCAAACGGATCGCTCAGGATCCCCGTGACGGCGTTGAGGTCCACGTTCAGCACGCGCAGCGCGAGGCTCCCGCTCACGCCTTCGGCGCTCGCGCTGATCGACACGGTGCCGGGAGTCACGCCGGAAACAGTTCCGGACGCATCGACACTCGCGACCGTGCCTGCCGACGAGCTCCAGCTGAACGTCACGCTGGTCATGTCGTTGCCCTGCGCGTCCCGGGCGGTGGCGTCGAGCGTCACGGCCCGACCGATCGCCAGGCGGTCGCCGATGGGGGACGTCACAGTGATCGCTGCGATGGCGGGTGGTGGCGGTGTCGGTCCATCGCATCCCGCAGCGCCAAGCGCCAGCACCAGTAGGGCCGCGCTGTAGAGGCCATGTTGTTTCGTCACGGCTGCCTCCCTCGTTAGTTTCCTTGATGCGCGCTCTTCACTCGCGTGTCGGAACAACTACGCAGCGTCCGTCACTGGGTGATCACGTCAGGGTGCGTCCGAGTCACGTGGTGCGGGCCCAGGCCAGCCACGCGGCTCCGCTCGATCCAACATCCACGCGTCCACTGCCCAGGGGCGCGCGCGATCAGCAGGAACGCGATGTTGCCGTGAGGCTCGCGGAAGGTGTCCAGGCAGCCGTTGGGGATGCGCGCAATCGACCCGCGGATCGTCTTGATCGGGCATCCGGCGTGCGTGGTGGCCACGGTGGCCAAGCTCCGGCCGTCCTGGTCGAGGCCAACCAGCTCGCCAGCCTGTCCAGTGCGCCAGGCGAGCGACTGATCCACCTCGCGCATGTGGCCGCAGGCGACCGAGAGCACTCGCGCGTGCGGCCGTCGGGCCGCAGCGCTATCAATCAACGCCGCGC
This sequence comes from Gemmatimonadales bacterium, assembly GCA_050733375.1. Taxonomy (GTDB): domain Bacteria; phylum Gemmatimonadota; class Gemmatimonadetes; order Gemmatimonadales; family GWC2-71-9; genus DASTHG01. Next base: position 846 of record JBOHST010000369.1, on the reverse strand, counting down.
AGGTGTCCCGCCGGGCCCGCACGCTCCTGCAGGCCGGGGTCTCGAGCTCCCAGCGGTACAGCGCGGTTGCGAAGGCGGACAGTCCGCTCGGCGGCGGGGTCGCCCCATAGACCAGATCCAGGGTCTCGGCATCGCCCGGGTAGCCGCGCGGCTTCTCGAACGCACGTCGCGTCAACGGAGCCAGATGCAACAGCCGCCGAAGCGGATGGGCCCGGCAGGTGACCTGCGAGAACTGTTTCCAGGCCACTCTGGGCAGCTCGTTTCGCACGTGGGTCAATCGTGTGAACAACGGGTCCAACGCCGTGGCGACTTCCCCCCTCACCGTGCGGTGGTATGCCTCATCGAGCGCCGCTCGACCGAACGCCTCTATGCGGTTTATTGCTAGGCCTCGTCCTCCCGCCGTGTGTTGTGCGAATTGTCATCCGTCGTGTGCCACGAGGATGCGCACGGGCGGTCACTGAGGGGTCACGTTCGGAGGTTGAGCAGTGACGCTGAGGGCGCGTGGGCAAGGGTGCTGAACCCCTACCGCCACGCGCCCTGGCTTCAGTCCTGGGAGGTTTATGCAGCTACAGCGGCGCTAGTGAGGTTGGCAACACCCCTGGTCGCAGCGCACCCAGCTTGTTTCATCGTTGGCCCGCCACCGCCAGCGCACCGCTCCGGGGATGTGGATGGGATTCCCCGCCGCATCCTTCAGGTCTTTGTGGTCCCAGCGCTTCGCGCATTTGTACTTCCACTTGGGGGTCGCCATCCACCAGAACGTCTTCGGTCCCCGAATCCTCGCCCACCACGTGGTGTCTGCCGGGACGCCGTCGGGCCATTTGCAGCTGACGACGAGGCCCGTTGGGA
>JBOHST010000368.1:0-4444 GCA_050733375.1 Gemmatimonadales bacterium | reverse complement strand
TCGTGATCGCGCCGCGCATCGAGGTGACGGCGCGGGACGCGCAGGGCAATACGGCGACGGGCTTCACGGGCGGCGTGACGGTTGCGATCGGAATCAATCCGTCGGGAGGGATCCTGTCGGGTACCACCACGGCGGCCGCGGTTGGCGGCATCGCGTCCTTCTCGACCCTGAGTATCGACCAGCCGGGCGTCGGGTACACGCTGACGGCCACGGCCGTGGGTCCGGCGGGCGCGACGAGTGCGGTCTTCGACGTCAGCGCGTCGTTGGTCACGCAGCTCGTGTTCACTCGGCAACCGAGCAGCGCAACGGCGGGCGCGGTCATCACTCCGTCGGTGCGGGTCACGGCGCGCAACTCCTCGGGCCAGACCGAAACCAGCTTTACGGGGAACGTGACGCTGACGATCACCGCCGGGACGGGCACGGCCGGGTCCACCCTATCCGGCGCGACCACGATGGCCGCGGTGGCCGGAGTCGCCAATTTCGCGACCCTCAACATCGACAACAGCGGCAGCGGGTTCCGGTTGTCGGCCACGGCGAGCGGTCTGTCGGGCGCCGTGAGCGCGCCCTTCACTATCAACGCGGGACCACCGACCCGCGTCACCTTCTCCGTGCAACCCGCCTCGACGACGGCGGCGGCGACCATCCCCGGCGTGTCGGGGGGCACCGTCCAGGCGACGGTACGCGACGTGCTGGGCAACCCGGTGAAGATATTCACGGGCAACGTGTCCGTGGCGCTGCTGACGAATCCGTCCGGCGGCGTGCTCTCCGGCACCACCACGGTGGCCGCGGTCGCCGGGATCGCGACGTTCAACAACCTGAGCATCGATCGCTCCGGCAATGGATACCGGCTGGACGTCTCCTCGGCGGGCCTCGCCTCGGACACGAGCGACGCCATCTCGATAACCGGCGGCGCGGCGACGCAGCTCCTCTTTACCGTGCAGCCGAGTAACACGGCGGCGAACGCGCCGATCACCCCACCGATTCGGGTCACCGCGCTGGACGCGCTTGGCAACGTCGCGACGAGCTTCACCGGAACCGTGACGCTCATGATCGGAACGAACCCTGCGGGGGGCACGCTCACCGGGACGACCGCGGTTGCGGCCGTGGGCGGGGTTGCCACCTTCTCTTCGCCGCTCAGCATCAACAACGCCGGGGTCGGATACCGTTTGACCGCCTCAGCCGGTGGCGTCACGGCGGCGACCAGCGCGCTGTTCAACATCAACTGACGCGTACCACCAGGGAGGACCGACCCGAAGCGCAGACAGCCCGACCAATCGGTCGGGCCGTTCGCATTTCAGGGGATGGCCTGTACCGTCCCTGTTGCCCGCCGACGACAATGAGGCGCGCTGGCAAGCGGTTAGACGCTCACGCGGCGTCGCAACGTGGCTGTCGAGCAACACTCTAGGACTCGATTCTCCAGCTTTGGCGGCCCCGCTGGCCAACTCTAGACAGCTACACAACCGGGCGTAGTTTGTGCAGCAGCGCGGCACTGTCAGGCCAACGTCCAGGGGAGCGGTATGCCCACTCAATTGTCGGTTTCTCTTCGCGCCCTTCGGGCGCCATTCGCCCGGCTACTGAACGCGGGCGCCGCGATGGCGCTCACACTGTTCGTGGCCACGTGCCGCTCCGACAGCGCTGGCCCGTGCGTGGGCACGCTCGTGTTCACGGCGCAGCCGAGTAGCCTCACGGCCGGGATCCCGTTCACCGTCACGGTCCAGGTGCAGAACAGCTCGGGGAGCGTCCAGAGCTGCTTCTCAGACAACGTGCAGCTCTCGATCGGATCGGGCCCCGCCGGGGGCACCATCCAGGGCACGACGACGGTGGCCGCTGTGTCCGGAGTCGCCACCTTCTCCAGCCTCACTATCACGAAGAGCGGCCCATACACGCTGGCGGCTTCCGCCACCGGCCTCACCGCGGGGACGAGCAGCGGGTTCACCACTGTCGCCGCAACGGCGACCGCCCTGTCCGTCACCACTCAGCCGACCAGCACGACGGCGGGCGGGACCATGGCCGCGATCGTGGTGACCGTGCTGGATCAGTTCGCCAACACCGCCGGGTTCACGGGCAATGTCATTGTCGCGATCACTCCCGGCACCGGCGCCGCCGGCGCCACCTTGTCGGGCACGACCTCGGTGTCGGGGGCTTCCGGCGTGGCGAGCTTCTCCACGCTCTCGATCAACAAAGCAGGTACCGCTTACACGCTGACGGCCACGGCCACCGGGCTGGCCCAGGCAGCGACCAGTCAATTCAACATCAACCCCGGCGCGTCCACCAAGCTCGTCTTCCTCGTGCAACCGAGCAACGGCTCCGCCGGTTCGCCGCTCGCCGCCGTGCAAGTACAAGCGCAGGATGCTCAGAGCAACCCCACCCCGAACTTCGTCAGCCCCGTCACCATCGCGATCGGAACCAATGCCGGCGGCGGGACGCTGACCGGCGGCGGGCCGGTGACCGCGGTCGCCGGGGTCGCGACCTTCTCGGGCATCAGTATCAACAAGCCGGGGACGGGCTACACGCTGACGGCGACATCCGGCGCCTTGACCCTGGCCACCAGCGCCACGTTCAACGTGGCCATTGGGCCGCTGGCGCAGCTCGTGTTCACGCAGCAGCCAACCAACGCCACCGCCGGGGCGGCGATCGCGCCCGCGGTCGTGGTGACGGCGCTGGATGCGGGGGGCAATACGGTAACGGGGTTCACGGGCAACGTGGATATGTCGATCGGGACAAACCCCGCGAGTGGCACGCTGTCCGGGCTGCTCACGGCCCAAGCCTCCGCAGGCGTGGCGACATTCTCGAACCTGAGCATCGACAAGGCCAGCCCAGGCTACACCTTGACGGCCACCGCCGGCGCCGTGAACCAGACGAGTGCGTCTTTCAGCATCATCGCGGGATCAGCGACGCAACTCGTGTTCACAATGCAGCCGGGGAATACGCTGGCCGGGGCGAGCGTCACGCCCGCCGTGATCGTGACCGCGCAGGACGTATTCAACAACAGCGCGTCCAGCTTCGCGAACGCCGTCACGGTGGCGATCACCGGCGGCACGGGCGATGTGGGAGCGGCGCTGTCCGGTACGCTGACCAAGCCCGCCGTCGCCGGCGTGGTGTCGTTCAACGACCTGAGCATCGACAGTGTCGGCACGGGCTACACGTTGTCCGCCACGGCCAGCGGCCTCGTGGGGGCTTTTGCGAGCGCGTCGTTCAACATCACGCCCAACGCGGCGACCCAGCTCGTGTTCACCACACCGCCCTCCAACCGGACGGCGGGCGTGGCGATCGCGCCCGCAGTCGTGGTGACGGCGCGGGACTTCAAGGGCAACACGGCCACCGGATTCACTGGCTCCGTTTCGGTTGCGATCGGGAACAACGCCGGGCCTGGTGGCGTGCTGTCCGGCAACGCACCCGTCAACGCGACCGTAGGCGTCGCGACCTTCTCGAATCTCAGCATCAACAAGAGTGGGATCGGGTACACCCTGACCGCCTCGTCCACCGGCCTGACCGGGGCGACGAGCGCGGCGTTCAACATCATCGCCGGGGCGGCGACCAAGCTCGCCTTCACGGTGCCGCCGGTGAACACCGCCGCCGCGCCGGCCGCGATCACGCCGGCTGTCCAGGTGAGCGCCCGGGACAACCTGGACAACACCGACCTCACCTTCACCGGCAACGTGACGGTGGCAATCGGGAACAACGCCGGACCGGGTGGCATCCTGTCCGGTACGCTGACGGCGACCGTGGCGAACGGACGCCTGGTCAGCGGCGTGGCCACGTTCAACGACCTGACCATCGATAAGGTCGGGACCGGCTACACGCTGACCGCCGGGGCTACCGGGCTGCTGGGTGCGACGAGCACCGGCTTCAACATCTTCGCGAACACCGCGACGCACCTCGTGTTCTTTGCGCAGCCCACGAACGAAGTCGCGGGGGTGGCGATCGCCCCGGCAGTCGTGGTGCACGCGCTGGACGCTTCGAACAACGTCGCGACTGGCTTCACGGGCGGCATCTCGGTGGCGATCACGCCGCTCGCGGGCGACCCGGCAGCCGTGCTGTCAGGTCTGACGACTGTGCCGAATGCGACCGCCGGCGTGGCCACGTTCTCCAATCTGAGCATCAACAAGACGGCCGACGGCTACGCGCTGAACGCGACCGCCGGGGGCCTCGGGGTCGTCACGAGCGCCGGGTTCGACATCACGCCGGCGGCAGCGACCCACCTCGTCTTCTCGGGCGAGCCGAGCGATGAGATCGCCGGTGCGGCGATCGCGCCCACGGTCGAGGTGTCGGCGCTCGACGCGTTCGACAACGTCGACACGTCGTACACGACCAACATCGCCGTGGCGATCGGGACGAACCCGCCCCCCGGCACGGGTATTCTGTCCGGCACGACCTCGGTGCCCGCCACCAACGGCGTGGCGGTATTCTCGACGCTCTCCATCAACCGGAGCGCCGTGGGCTA
>JBOHST010000367.1:0-13671 GCA_050733375.1 Gemmatimonadales bacterium | reverse complement strand
GCTCTTCTCCTTTCGCCATCCCGACCACGAGCGCCGGCTCGCGGCGGCGTTGCGGGCCGCGCTCCCCGGAGTGCCGATCGCCGCGAGTCACGAAGTCCTGCCGCTGTTCCGCGAATTCGAGCGCTGCGCCACCACGACCGCGGAGGCATACCTGCGGCCACTCGTGACGGAGTACGTGATGCGCGCGGCGACGGCCAGCGCCACGCGCGGCGCCGGGACATTCCGAATCATGGCATCCGCAGGCGGGACGCTGACCCCTCAGGCGGCGGGCAGGTCGGCGGCATTGCTCGCGCTCTCGGGGCCGGTGGGTGGGGTCGTCGGCGCACAGCTGCTCGGCGCACTGGTAGGACATGAAGATCTCCTCACGCTGGACATGGGTGGAACGAGCGCCGACGTGAGCCTCGTGCAGGGGGGCGCGGCACGTCGTGAGGGCGCGACGGTTGTGGGCGGCGTGCCGTTGGCGCTTCCGGCCGTGCTGATCGAGACGGTCAGCGCGGGCGGTGGGAGCATTGCGTGGGTGGACGACGCGGGGACGCTGAAAGTGGGCCCGCGGAGCGCCGGTGCGCTCCCCGGACCCGCGTGCTTCGGACGGGGCGGCGAGGCCCCAACGGTTACCGATGCGTGTCTCGCGCTCGGCTGGCTCGACCCGGGGTGGGCGCTCGCCGATGGCGTGCAGCTCGACCCCTCGGCGGCGGAGCGCGCACTGGGCCGACTGGTGAATCGCGTCGGCCTGGATATCCGGGGCATTGCCCAGGTGATCGCAGCCGTTGCCACTGCCGTCATGGCCCGCGCCCTGAAACGGGTCAGCGTGGCGCGCGGCGTGGACCCCCGGACGCTCTCGCTGCTCCCGTTTGGTGGAGCGGGGCCACTGTTTGGTTGCGGGCTGGCAGACGCGCTCGGGATGCAGCGCGTGATTGTGGCGCCGCACCCGGGTGTCCTCTCGGCGCTCGGTCTCGCCGCCGCCGCGGAGCGGGTCGAGCTCATGGCGTCGTTGCACGAGCCGGTCGCCACGCTCGATCGGGCGCGCCTCGCCGCGGCGTTCGCCGAGCTTGAGGCGCGCGTCGCGCGGGCGCTTCCTGACGCCGCGGCGCGCTTGCTGGCCGATTGCCGCTGCGCCGGTCAAGGGTATGAGGTCACCGTTCCGCTCGACGCGGCCGAGCCCGAGGCGCTCGAGCCGGCGTTTCGTGCCGCCCACCGCGCACGCTACGGGCACGACGGCACAGAGCCGGTGGAGGTCGTGACCATTCGTGTGGTCGCCGAACGCCGCTCCCGACGGCCGGAGCTTGGGCATCGCGTCGGTGTCGGCAGGCCCACCCCCGGTCGCCGGAGCATCACCGTGTCCGGCGAGGTTGTGAAGGCGCAGGTCTGGCCGCTGGGCGAGCTGCCGGCAAATCTGCGGATCAATGGCCCGGCAATTCTCGCGGGACCGGACGCGACGGCGCTGATCGAGACCGGGTGGCGCGGCACGGTGCACGGATCGGGCGCGGTTGTGCTGGAGCGCGCATGAAGCTCGATCCGATCGCCCGCGAGGTGATGGCCCACGCCTTCGCCGGGATTGCCGAGGAAATGGGACTCGTGCTGGTGCATTCCGCGGTGTCTCCCAACATCCGCGAGCGGCGCGATGCCTCGGCCGCGCTGTTCGACGCTCGTGGCGACATGATCGCCCAAGCCGCGCACATCCCCGTCCACCTGGGGGCGCTCGCCGACGCGGTCGCGGCGGTGCGGGCGGAGCATCCCCGCCCGGGAGAGCTGTACATCCTCAACGACCCGTTCGCGGGCGGCTCCCACCTCCCTGACCTCACACTGGTCGGAGTCATCCGCAGCGGTGGAGATGTCGGCGGCTACAGCGTGGTTCGCGCGCATCATTCGGACGTTGGTGGAGCGACGCCCGGCAGCATGCCGGCCGGTGCCCGCGAGCTGTTCGCGGAGGGGATCGTGCTCCCACCGGTGCCATACACACCGGAGGTCGAGCGGGTACTGCTTGCGAACGTGCGTACACCCGACGTGCGGCGCGCCGATCTCTCGGCTCAGCGCGCGGCGGTGCAGCGGGGAGCGGAAGGGATGTGGTCGCTCGCCGCTCGGTATGGGTGGGAATTCGTCCAGGAGGCGGCCCGGGCCCTCATGGATGACGCCGAACGGCGGGCGAGGACGGCACTCGCCCAGGCGGTCGACACCGTCCAGCAAACGGCGTACGAGGCGGTCGACTACCTCGAAGGCGACGGTGTCACCGATGAGGAAATTCCGATCCGGGTGCGCGTCGAAATCCGCGACGGCATCCTCCACGCGGACTTCACGGGGACCTCGGCCGCTGTGGCTGGGAATGTGAATTGCCCGCTTGCGGTGACCCGTGCGGCTGTTCTTTTCGTCGTGCAGGTTCTCGTCGGCGAGGACGTACCGATGAATGCCGGGGTCGCGCGTGCCGTACGGGTGACGGCACCGAAAGGATGCCTCGTCAATGCGCTGCGGCCCCGCGCCGTGGCCGCGGGGAACGTCGAGACGTCGCAGCGCATCGCCGACGTGCTGTTCCGCGCGTTGGCCGAGGGCGGACTCGCGGTGCCGGCACAGGGGCAGGGAACGATGAACAATGTGACCATGGGCGGCAGTGGCCCGTGGACCTACTACGAGACCCTGGGGGGCGGGCAGGGGGCGAGCCGATCCGGACCGGGGCCGTCCGGAGTGCACGTCGGGATGTCGAACACGCGGAATACACCGATCGAGGTGCTGGAGATGGAGTACCCGGTACGGGTGCGCTGCTACCAGCTGCGGCGCGCCAGTGGCGGCGCGGGACGGTGGCGTGGCGGCGACGGCGTGATCCGCGAATTCGAGATGCTGGCACCCGCGGAGGCGAGCATACTGACCGAGCGGCGCCGCCGTGGGGCTCGAGGCGCCGCGGGTGGCAGCGACGGTACGCCGGGGCGGAACCTCCTGAATGGCGCGCCGCTCGGGGGGCAGACGAACGTGCGCCTGCTCGCGGGCGACGTCGTGCGGATCGAGACCCCAGGAGGCGGGGGGTGGGGCCTGGCAGTCGGGGACAACCGAACGGAGGAACGATGATCTATCTGCTCGTGGCGCTGCTTGGGCTCGTGGCGGGTGTGGTGTCGGGGTTGTTTGGGGTCGGCGGAGCGATTGTGATCGTCCCCGGTCTTGTGCTCCTCGCCAAGCTCCCGCAGCACACGGCGAACGGCACCTCGCTCGCCGTGCTGATGTTGCCGGTCGGGATCCTGGGGTTTCTTCAGTACTACAAGCGCGGGGAGGTGAACTTCCCCTACGCCGGGCTGGTCGCGCTCGGACTGTTTTTCGGCGCGCTGATCGGTGGACGGCTCGCCGGAACGCTGTCGGAGACGTCGTTGCGACGGGCGTTCGCGGTTCTGTTGCTGCTCGCAGCGGGGAAGCTGCTGTTTTCCAAATAGGATGTCGACTTCACGGAGCTCCGGCGACCCACCGCTCGCGCAAGGCGCGCTGCGGCGTGGTGGCTGGGGCCTTGCCTGCCATGAGATGCCGGTGGCAGGGCTGCTGTTTAGCTGGTGCGGCCGAGACCGAGGTGAGCGCTCCTGAAAGCGGCCCAATTGTTGTATCTTTGGTCGGTCCACCTCACGCGGAGAGCATGCACGTGTCGAAGAGTGACGATCAAAAGTTGGCCGCCCTGGCCAGGAAAAACGCCGCCAAGGCCGCCGCCAAGCCCAAGGCTACAGGACGCCGCCAGTACGACAGCACGCTTCCTCCGGAGGCGGACGAGGATATCGAGCGGCGCAATTTCTTTTCGGAGATGAAGAAGCGCGAGTTCTAGCTTCACTCCCGAACATGAACAGTCCACTCTCTACGACGCAGGTGGCGCTGCGCGGGCGTGAAGTTTCCGCCATGACCGACGCCCAGGTGTTGGACTGGATCCACGCGTGTGAGACCATGGTGCGGTGGAAGGACACTCCACCAGAGGCGCGACAGGTGTGGATGACGGCGCGGGTCCGCGCCGAAGCGGAGATACGGAAGCGTCGCCATCGGGGCTGAGCGAATGCCCGACACCACGGCTTTTTTCGCGGCGGTCCGCGACCACTCCCCCGACCGTGTTCGCACGCTGCTTGCCCAAGACGCGAAACTCGTCCACGCGAGGAACGACGGGGCGACTGCCCTGCACGTCGCCGCCATCGGCAACGATCGCGCGATGGTGGACCTGCTGCTGAGCGCCGGCGCTGATTTCCTAGCCCGCGATGACACCTACCAGATGGCGCCGATCGGTTGGGCCAATGAAGAAGGGCACATGGACATGGTCCGCTACCTCTACACCCGGGGCGCGGAAGTCGATTTGCATCAGGCGGCGGCGTGCGGGCTGTCCGATCGGGTGAAGGATCTGGTGAAGGGGAGTCGGCGGGAGGTCAACACCGTCGCCGGGGGATGGACGCCGCTCCAGCTGGCCACGCTGTGGGGGCATCGCGACGTCGTGGAACTGCTCCTGGGGCGCGGAGCCGACCCCTTGGTACGAGATCCCTTCGGCCGGACGACACTCGAGATCGCGCGCGCGCAGGTGGAGTCGAACGCCAAAGGCACGCCGCTGGTACGCGAGGAGCGTCGCAAGGAGATCGTGGAGACATGCGCCGGCATCGCGGAGCTGCTGACGGTCCGAGGCATGCGGGGATAACAACGCTCGTCATCCCGCGAGTCGCCGCTCTCGAGCGTCTCCTCGCCATCATTCCGACGCTGGAGCCTCCGTTCATCCTGCTCGAGGACGCTCCGCGCGCGCCGGTCCGCGGGTCTCCGTGGGATGCCTATCTCCGGTTGCGTGAGGTGAATCCGTCGCCGTGGATGGGATTCGCCGATTGCGGCGACTGGCTGCTCGTGTGTGGCTCCCCTGAGTTGCTCGTGAAGGTGGCGGCGGCGGGCGACGGGCGAGTGGTGCGGACGCGCCCGATCGCGGGCACGCGCAAGAAAACCGGTGTCCCCACGCAGGATGTGCGTATGCGGGCTGAGCTGCGGCTCGACGAGAAAGAGCGCGCCGAGCACCTGATGCTGGTGGACTTGGCCCGCAACGACACCGGACGGGTCGCGGAGTTCGGGTCCGTGGTGGTCGCCGAGCGCGAGGTGGTGGAAGAGTACTCGCATGTGTTCCACCTCGTGTCCGAGGTGCGTGGCCGGCTGCGACGCCAGGCGACCGCGGCCGATGTCCTGTCGAGTTTCTTCCCCGGCGGGACGATCAGCGGCTGCCCGAAAATCCGGGCCATGGAGATCATCCGCCTGCTCGAACCGGCGGCGCGGGGTGCCTGTACCGGGGCGCTGGGGTGGATCGGCAGCGAGGCGCTTCAGCCCAACATCGTGATCCGCAGTGCGGTGGTATCGACGGGACAAGTCGTGGTGCGGGCGGGCGCCGGCATCGTCGCCGATTCGATTCCCGCGCGTGAGTGGCGCGAGTCGCTGCGCAAAGCGGAGGCGATCCGGCTCGCGTTCGGGCTGCACGACGCCGGGACGTCGTGAGCATCACGGCCCCGCGTGGGGTGTTCGAGACCATCCGGGTCCGCAATGGTCAGGTCCCGCTGCTCGCGCGTCATGCGGCCCGGCTTGCGGCCGCGTGTCAATCGCTTGGCCTGCCGCTGCCGGAAGCGTCGCTCGAACGCCTGACGGCGCCGTGGCTAGGGGCGGGGGATCTCATTGTGCGTGTCGAGGTGGGTACTCGGGGTGCCACCGTCACCACACGGCTCGTGCCGTCCCCCGCGCCGCTTGCGGCAATCGTAGCCACGACCCGGCACGTCGCCTATCCGTTCAAGCTCACCGAGCGCTCGGCGTTCGTGGCGGCGCAAGCAGAGGCCCGCTCGGCTGGAGTGGATGATGCGTGGCTGCTCACCGCCTCCGGGCTGGTCGCCGAGGGGACCGTGTGGAGTATCTTCTGGTGGGAAGGGGACCGGCTGACCACGCCCCCACTCGCGCTCGGGGTGTTACCCGGCATCGGGAGGGCTCGAGTGCTCGATCTCGAGCCGACGGTCGAACGGGAGCGTACGCCCGCGCAGCTCGCGCGGCACAGCGTGTTCGCCAGCAACGCGGTTCGCGGCGTGGTGCCGGTCACCCGCTTGGAAGGGGCGGCATTGCCGGACAACCCTCGAACGGCGCGGCTTGCCGAGCGATTCTGGCCGGATGGCCTTACGACCTGACCCGCGCCGACAGGGAGCGGGAGCACGACCGATGCATGGGAGACGCACATGAAGTGGACGCCCGGCGGTGACAGTACGAACCTCGAGGATCGTCGCGGCCAGCCCGGCGGCGGCGGTGGTGGTTTCCGAGGCGGCGGCCTGCGGCTCGGACTGGGTGGGACGCTCGTGGTACTGGTGTTGAGCGTCATTTTCCGTCAGGACCTGTTCCGGCTACTCGACACGGGTGTCGTCGGTGGCGCGCCCAGCGCGCAGGGACCCGTGGGCTCTACTCCCCAGGAAGACTCGCTGGTCGAGTTCGTAACGTTCGTGCTGAACGACGCGCAGACCACGTGGACGCGGGAACTCCCCCGGATGGGGGTCGAGTACCGGGACGCGACCCTGGTTCTGTTTCGTGACGGGACCGAGTCGGTCTGCGGCTACGCCGAGACGGCGAGTGGGCCGTTCTATTGCCCCGGCGACCAGAAAGTCTACATCGACCTCGGCTTCTATCAGGAGCTCAAGAACCGGTTCGGCGCGCCCGGGGACTTTGCCCAGGCCTATGTGTTGGCGCACGAAATCGGGCACCACGTCCAGTGGCTCCTCGGCACCGAAGAGCAGGTGCGGCGCGCGCAGCGCACGCGGCCGTCGCAGGAGAACGACCTGTCGGTCCGGATGGAGCTTCAGGCCGACTGCTACGCCGGGGTGTGGGCCCACGCGGCGGAGCGGGCGCGGTTGCTGGAGGTCGGTGACATCGATGAGGGCCTGAACGCGGCTGCCGCCGTAGGCGACGACCGCCTGCAGCGCATGTCGAGGGGACACGTGAACCCCGACAGCTTCACCCATGGCTCTTCGGCGGAGCGCGTGGCGTGGTTCCGGCGTGGCTACACGACCGGGCAGCCGGGCGCGTGCGACACGTTCTCCGGGCGATGACTCGAGTAGCGCCTAGACGGCCGTTTCGTACACCTTGGCATCGACGAACAACCGAAACAGCTCGGGATCGAGCTGCCCACGCTGGACGAACTCCTTGGTCAGGATGTCCAGGGCGCGTTGGGGCGCCACCGCGGGCTTGTACGGTCGATCCTGGGCCGTCAGCGCGTCGTAGATGTCGCTGATCGTCATCATGCGGGTCTGAACCGGAATCGCATCGCCCGAGATCTTTCGCGGGTACCCCGTGCCGTCCAGCATCTCGTGATGCCCGTAGGCGATGATCGGAATCTGCTGCAGCTCACGGGTCCAGGGGATTTCCTGCAGGAACTTGTAGGTGTGGGTGACGTGGCTCTCAATCTCGAGCCGCTCGGCTTCATCCAGGCTGCCCTTGCGGATCATCAGGAACCGGACCTCGTCCGAGGTGAGGAGCGGCTGCTGGTCGCCGGCCAGGCCCTCATAGGTGTGTTCCGCGATCGTCTTGAGCTCCTCAAAGCTGCCTTCCTGGAGCAACGAGGGCTCGTTGGCTTTGAGCACGACGCCCAGGAACCGATTCAGCTCGGCGATCTCTTCGGTGTACGCGGCTTGCAGGCTGGCCAGGACCTCGTCGTACCCCTCGCGGCCCTTCGTCTCCAGATACTCGGCTCGGCGGCGCCAGTGCTCCCGTTCGAGCGAGCGCTGGATGAACGCGTGCCGCTGCTTGATCAACTCGAGATTGGGTGGATACAGTTTCTTGGCCTTGACGAGCACCTGCTCGCGGACTCCAACCTTGCCGAAGTCGTGCAGGTAGCCCGCGTAGCGGATCTCGCGCAGTTGCTCCGGCGTAAAGCGGATCTGGCGATACGGGCCGTCGTCGGCGCGATCCACCACCTGCGCCAGGTTCACGGTGTACCCCGCCACCCGACCGCTGTGACCGAAGGTCGTTGGGTCGCGCTGCTCGATCGCCGTGACGGCCGCCTGTACGAAGCCTTCGAACAACCGCTCGATGTCCTCGTACAATTGGCTGTTTTCGATCGACACGGCCGCCTGACCGGCCAGGGCCGTCACCAGCTCCACGGTCCGCTTTGAGAACGGCACGACCTGCTGCGCGACATCCTCCGGAGTCCTCAGGAGCGCATCGAAGTTCCGCTTCCGGTTGATGAGCTGCAGTACGCCGATGATGTCTTCCTTGTGGTCCTTCATGGGGATCACCAGCATCGACTTGGTGCGGTACGCGTAGCGCTCGTCGAACGACCGGTTGATCGAGTACTCGACGTCGGGAGGCAGGAAGTACGCGTCGTCGATGACCAGGGGGTCGCCGGTCGTGGCGGCGTAGCCGGCGAGACTGGTTCGGTCCAACGGGATCGTGAACGAGATGAACGGGACGTCGGGGATCGAGAGGTTCTGCGCCAGCCGGAACCGCAGTCGCCGCACGCCATGCTCGTTCGTTTCGACCAGATACAGGCTCCCGCCATCCGATGTGGTGATGCGCTGCGCCTGGTCGAGGATCATCTTGAGCACTTTTTCCAAGTCGCGTTCGCTGCCGAGGGCGACGCCGATCTGGGTCATCTCGCCGAGTTCCCGGCCGCGATCCCCCGCCTCCTTCCTGGCACGCGCGGTTTCGGCGCGCGCCGCGGCCTCCCGGTAGCCGGCGCGGATCGCCACCAGCAGCTGACGCTGACCCACCGGCTGGGGCAGGAACCCCGTGAGCAGCTCGGTGGGCAAGCTCTCGGGGACGTCCAGCTCGCCTCCCTGGCCCAGGGCGACGATCGCCCCCCCTGCGTCCACGAAGCCCCGCAGCGCGTCGAGCGGGAACGCGCTGCGGTTCTCGGGGTCGAGCAGGAACACCGTGGGGCGGTCGTTGGGCATAAGGTCGCGTGCCGCGCGAATGCCGCGTGGCTCCACGCGAGCCGCCTCGAGCGCCGGTGCGAGGTCGGCCGGGGACCAGGCGTCGGCGTGCAACAGCACATAGCTCACGGCCGGATGCTGTCCTTGGGGTTGCTCGGTGGCGTCGAATCGGCCGGGAGCGGTTTCACCCCGGTCAGAAAGCGGTAGGGCCGGCGCGAGACCTCGTCCGTCAAGTGGTTCAGCTGACGGGTGAGCTGCGTGAGGTTGGCGACCGCGGTGCGGACGTCGGCGCGGTTTTCCGTCGTCACCTCGCTCGCCCGCGCGACGAGGGAATCGAGCCGCAGCAGCAGTCGATTCGAGAGCCCGAGGGCGCTCGACACTGAATCGGCGAGCCCCGGGTCGAGCCGTTGGACCAGCGCGCTCACCCGGCCCATAGTGGTCGAGAGGTCCTTCAACGTCGTCTCGACGCTCGGTTTGACGTCGCGGATCAGCCCATTCGCTTGCGCCAGAATCCCATCGATGTGCTCCAGGGTCTGATTCGTCCGATGCAGCACGCCCTCGACTTCCTTGGACAGATGCTGGGCCGCCTCTGCCACCTGGTCGAGCACCGAGGCCTTGCGGTCGGCGTCGATCGTGTCACCCGCCGCGAGCAGCGCGACGCCCAGACGGGTCGAATCGGGGAGCACCAGGCGGATCAGCACCGAGGCAGAAATCTGGCTCGCCGGCTCGAGCTGGCCCCGGGTGCCGAGCGGCAGTCGCACGTTCGCCCCGCTCGGGAACCGCTCCATGACGGACAGCTTGGCGACGAACGAGATCGTCCGGGTGGTGGAGTCCACGCGCGGGGAGACGTTGACCACTCGACCGACCTCGAGTCCCTGCAGCACGACCTTGCTATCCGCCATCAAGCCATCGGCGTTGGTGGTGCGCAGGTACAGATTATAGCGCCGCTCGCCCCATCCGCTGGTCGCGAGGAGCGCTCCCACCACCACGGCGATCGCGCCCACGATCACCAATCCGACGATGAAATCCTGCCGTGTGCTTTCCACGGAACCTCGGGTCAGACCGTTTCCAGCTCCAGGGAGCCGGCGCGCGTGAGCCGGTACATCCGGTCACAGCGTCGCTGTACCACCGTCGGGATTTCCTGGCCGGTGATCAGGATGGTGCGTCGCGCGCCCTCGGCGGTTTCGCCGCCGCGCGCCACCTCGAGGAGCTCCGCCGCCGAGCGCGCCGTGATACCGTCGAACGGTTGCTCGAGGACGAGCAGCAACGGATCGAACGCGATCGCGCGTGCGATGGCGGCGCGGCGGCACTCCTCTTCATTGGCCTGCGCCGGCCGCCGGTCGGCGGCATGGGCCAGCCGCAGCGCCACGAGCATGATGTTCACCCGGCCGTCGATTTCCCGCGGGCTCGCATCACTGCCGAACCGCAGCGGCAGGGCGACGTTGTCGCGCAACGAGAGGTTCTGAAGCAGACCGTCGCCGGCGGGAAGGTAGCCCACCCGTCGCCGGAAGGCCAAGCGCTCGGGTCCCGAGAGCGTGTCCACGGCGATGTCGAACACGCGGACGCGCCCGGAGGGGGGCGGTTCGAGCCCGAGCGCGTATCCCCCCAGTTTTCCGACACCGCTGTCCTCGTCGCCCAGCACGGCCACGGTGTGGTGCGCCGCGACGCTGAGCGTGAAGGGCGCGCGGTCGCGGCGGCTGAGGGGCAGGTCCTCGAACACGAGTGGGTCGGTCACCGGAACATCACGAACAGGGCGGAGCAGAGGAAGACGCCTACGATCGACGCCACGGTGGCGCGGCTGACCGCCACCGGGACCTCGGTTGCGGCGCGACGGACCGACAGCCCGAAGTAGCTCGGGAGGATGCCCACGATCAGCCCGAAGGCCAGGGCCTTCGCGACCGTGAGCCAGACATCGCGAGCCGACAAGGAGCGGAGCACGATCTCCGCATAGCGGTTCCCGGTCATGCCGTTGAGCGACGCGGCGGCAAATCCGGCGCTGATGGCGACGATGTCGAATACCACGAGCAGGGCGAACAGGCTGACCACGCCGCCGATGAAGCGCGGCAACACCAGGTACTGGCGGGGGTCGATTCCCATCCCCTCCAGCGCCCGCACCTCACCCATCACCGTGTTGGTAGCGAGCTCGGCGGCGATGGCGGTGCCGGAACGACCCACGACAGCGAGTGCGGTAATCAGCGGCCCGAGCTCCCGGACGATGGCGACCACCATCAGAGTGCCGATCAGGCTGGTGGCGCCGATTTGGCCGAGCTCGCGGATCGCTTGCGAGATGACGAGGAAGGAGAGAATGCCCGAGAGCAGCACCACGAGCCCGATCGCGTGGACCGCGGTGAAACGGATCTGATGCAGTGTGACGCGCAGCACCACCGCACGGCCGGCGCGCGGGAGCCGAGCCGCGGCGGCGGCACCGCCAAAGCCGAAGCGCGCCAGCGCTCCCAACTGAGAGAGCCAGCGCGCCGTGTAGCCCCCGATCCGGGTGATCGGGTTGCCGCTCACCGGCCGGTCACGAGTTCTGCTCCCGCCGCAGTCCCTCCTGCGCTTCCGTGTATTCCGGGAAAACGGTGATCGCCTGCTGGAACATCTCGATCGCCTTGTCCTTCTGGCCGCGATCGTGGTACAGCAGCGCCCGGCTGTAGTAGGTCAGCGCCTCGGTCGGCACCTGGCGGTTCATCCGCTGCTCCGACACCTGACGCGGGAGCGGCGGGAGGTTCAGATCCTTGTTCAGCGCGGCGGCGAGATTGCGCACCAGGTCGAACAGGTGCTCGCGCTGCATCGAGACTTTCTCGGTCTTCAGAATCTCCGATGTCTCGACGTTCACCACGCGCACGTCGACGCGGAAGTCGCCGTACAGGTCGATGAAGCTGCCCATCACCGCATAGCGGGCGCCCACCAGCTTGCCAATTCTCGACGCGGTCTGCGGATCCACGCGACCCGAGGCGCCGAGGTTTTGCTCGTCCACCAACCGCTGAATGTTCTCACGCTCCACTACGCGCAGCGCCGGGTTGGCGCCCAGCTCGGAGATCAGCATGCCAGCCATGCCGCGCTCCAGGGCGTCATAGTCGTCCTTCTGCTGGCCCAACGACCCACCGTTGGTGAACGCGAACACGGCGATCCCGGGCCGTGTATCCTGACCACCGCCCTGCGCGGCCAGAATCGGCGACCCGGCCGTGAGCATCAGCCCTACCAGGGCGACGAGTGAACGCATGCGCATAGCTGATTACCTCGGTCTAGAGAGACAGTTGCAACCCATCCTGCGCCGCCACCACTTCGGTGGAGGCCCCGCGACGCTGCGCCAGCCGGCGCGCCGCCGCGACCAGCTCATCCAGTGCCCCATCGTCGTGCTCGGGCTCGTGGTGGAACAACATCAGCTGCTTCGCCCCGGCTTCGACGGCCAGCTCCACCGCTTCCTCGTACGACGAATGGCCCCACCCACGATGCGTGTCGAGCTCCGCGGGCGTATACATCGCGTCGTGGACCAACAGGTCCACGCGATCGAGAAACCGCACCAACTCACGCCGCCAGTTGGGCGGCGTATCGTAGCTTCCGCCGGGACCGAGCTCGTTGTCGGTCACGTAGGCCATGCTCTTCCCGCCCGACTGCGGCGTGAGACGATAGGCCAACGTCGTGCCCGGGTGTCGCAGCTGCATCACCTGTGCCCGGAACGGCCCCACCGAAAACTCGCCGCCGGGTTCGACTTCCTTGACGGACAGCGCCGCGGACACAGCCGATAGCGGCACCGGGAAGACGGCCGGATCCATCTGCAGGTGCAGGATCGCGTCCAGCGACGTCGTCCCCTGTTTCGACCCCCAGATGCGCACAGTGTTGCCGGGGGCGAAGAACGGCTTGAAATACGGCAGGCCCTGGATGTGATCCCAGTGCGTATGCGACAGGAGAATCTCTGCTGTCACGGCACCATTCTGTCGCTCCACCAGCGTCAGCCCGAGCTCCCGAATCCCGGTTCCCGCGTCGAGAATCACGAGCTGCCCGCCGGGGCCCTCGACGGCGACGCACGACGTGTTGCCGCCGTAGCGCGCGGTGTGGGCACCGGGAGTCGGGATCGAGCCCCGTGTCCCCCAGAAGGTCACCGTGTAGGCCATGCGTTCAGGCACGCCGAGTCCTGCGCTAAGTTACGGAAAATCGGGGACGTAGGACAAGTCGGCCGCTCACGGGCAGGTGGTGACCCACCTCACCCGGTCACGACCGGCCGGCCGCTGCTTCCAGCGCGGAACGGTCACGAATCACAATGTCGCGGCGGGACACCTCGATCAGCCCTTTGTCGACGAGCTCGCGCATCGTTCGGCTGACGGTCTCGCGGCTCGACCCGATCATCTGTGCGATCGTGTGATGCGTCAGGCGCCGCGTGATGCGCTCGCCGGCGGCTTCGTCGGCCAGATCGAGCAACAGCCGCGCCACGCGTCCGTTCACGTCGAGCAGCACCAGGCTGCCGACCTTCTCGTCCACGCGACGCAGCCGCCGGGTCAGCTCGCGCAGCATCGCGAGCGCGATTCCCGGAGTCTGCATCAGCAGACCCTGAAAATCTTCGCGCCGCAGCACCAGGAGAGTCGAATCGCCCATGGCGATGACGTGCGCCGACCGTGGCTCGTCATCGATCAAGGCCATCTCGCCGAAAAAGTCGCCCTCGCCGAGCACGGAGAGAATGACTTCGCGCCCATCCTCGCCGATCAGCACGACTTTGACCTGGCCCTGTTTCACGACATAGAGGGCGTCGCCGGGGTCGTCCTCGAACAGGATGACGGAGTTCTTGGGATAGGTGCGCTCGCGCGCCACC
>JBOHST010000366.1:0-7927 GCA_050733375.1 Gemmatimonadales bacterium | reverse complement strand
GACGCATCTGTTACATGAGTCAGCACAATCCCGCGCAACGCCCCACCGCCGAGTACCTCGAGAACATCAAGAAGCAGGGGCACGGGTCGGTGCTGGAGCACGCGGTCTATGTGCTGCTGGTCGAGGGCGTCTCACGCTCCTGCTCGCACGAGCTGGTGCGCCATCGGGCGGGGTTCGGGTACTCGCAACTGTCCCAGCGTTACGTCGATGAGTCTCACGCCGCGTTCGTCGTCCCGCCGGCGCAGGGCTGACGGGCGCGCCGCTCGTGACGATTTGCGCCGCGCTGCAGATCAGTCGGGCCACGGCCTATCGCGTGCCGGTGGCGCGAGGTCCGACGTACGCGAAGCCGGCCGACCCGGTGGTCATCGCCCAGGTCCGGAGCATTTTGCGGGAGCCGCATCGTGGCGCGGTGGGCTACCGGATGGCGACCACGCTCGTGAATGGCCGCTTTGGCACAGGCTACAACAAGAAGCGGCTGCAGCGGGTGATGCGGCGCTATGGCCTCGGCGGCCCGCGCCACCAGCGACCCCGGCGCACGCGCCCGCACACGGGCCAGGTCCAGCGCCCGGTGTCGAACGAGCGCTGGTGCAGCGACGCGTGCGCGATCGCCTGCGCCAATGGCGCGGTCGTGTGGGTCGCCTTCGTGCTCGACTGTCACGATCG
The DNA here is from genome assembly GCA_050733375.1 of Gemmatimonadales bacterium. Taxonomy (GTDB): domain Bacteria; phylum Gemmatimonadota; class Gemmatimonadetes; order Gemmatimonadales; family GWC2-71-9; genus DASTHG01. The sequence goes on along the minus strand of JBOHST010000366.1, from coordinate 7,264 downwards.
CGAGTGTCTCGCCTGGGTGGCCGCGCCCCGCGCGCTCGTCGCGACTGACGTACAGCAGTTGATGACGCAGGCGGTCGCGCAGCGCTTCGACGGCCAGCGGCCGCCGGCGCGCCTGGAGTGGCTGTCGGACAACGGCAGCCCGTACACCGCATGGGCGACGGTGCTGCACGCCGAGCGCCTGGGACTCACGCCGCTGACGACGCCAGCCGCGAGTCCGGAATCGAATGGGATGGCCGAGGCGTTTGTGCGCACGCTGCGGCGCGATTACCTGGAGGAGGCGGATCTGCGCTCGCCCGACACGGTCCTGCCGCAGCTGCCGCGGTGGATCACCGATTACAACACCGCGCGGCCGCATTCGGCGCTGGGCTATCTGCCGCCGACGCGCTACCGCGAACAAGAAGGCGAACGTCAGACCCCTGAGTGTCTCATGAATTGGGGAGCAGAGCAGCGGTCTTGTGAGGAAACAGAGCAGCCGGTAGAATACGGGTTCAAGTGGTTGTGAGGCTCGCTGGTGCACTCTCTTCCCGCCATACACGTCGTCGCGCGGAGCGACAAGGGGTTCTGCAACGCAATCCGCGCATCGCTTCACTTCCTTGCGCGCATTCGCTACTGGGGCACCATTCCACACCGCCGCTCAATCGACGCTACCGACCTCATCCTGCTGGACCTTTGTGACCTTCCAGCCGAGGTTCACCCGGCGGCCGTAGGCCCATTGTTGGAGGAAGCCAATCTCTGGCTCGTAGCTGGAGGGATGTCCATTGAGCCCGAGTGGCTGGAGATAGCCCAAAGGCCCGGAGTCACCGTGCAGATCTGCGCCGTTCAGGAGCGGGGGCACGACCTCAGAGTGGTAATCAGCGCTCTCCTTGCCTACTTGCGCGGGCCTTCGGGGATGGAGGTCGCCGAGATGATCGTTTCGGCGGAGCCCTGGTTGCGGTCATTGCAACCGCTAGTTCGGACTGTCTGTTTGAATCCATGGAACGTGCGACGACCTCGCGACCTGGCTGTGCTCGTCGGACACTCTCTGAGTCACCTTAAGCGTCACTGCAGCAACTCTGGATTCGTACGCGTGGAACACTTCATCACGGCAGTCCGAGCGATGGCATACGAACAGCTGATCATGGAACGGCTCCCTTCGGCTGTGGCGATGCGACTTGCCGGCATTGAGGACCTCTCCAACCTGCGACGACATGCGAGGCGTGCCGGGCAAGGGTCTGCTGCCGCCGCGGCACACCTGGGATCCGCATTGCTACATAGATGGATTGGGATGGGTGACCGTGCTTAGGAACGGGCGAGGAGCTGAGGCAGTTCGATCCCGACGGGGCTCCGAGTGTGACCTGCGCACCTCTTCCAAGGGTAGGAGAGGAGTGAAGAAGGGACCTGTGGTGCAGTGTAGTGACCCCCGATTGGACGAGACACTCCTGATGCTGTAACTCTTGCTTCAGGAGGTGCATCGTGGATGGGATTCCTCGCAAGGCCGATGGCCGACGGATCTTCTCGGCGGACTTCAAGAAGGAGCAGGTGGCGCGGGTGCAGCGTGGTGAACTCTCGGCGGCGGAATTGAGCCGCGAGCTGGGCGTGCAGCGCACCGTCGTAGGGCGATGGATTCACTTGGCGACGGAGGGCGGCACAACCGCGGTCCGGGAGAACGAGGCCGTGGTCCCGGTGAGCCAGCTGCGGGCGGCGCAGGTGCGGATTCGCGAGCTGGAGCAGGCGCTGGGGCGCAAGACGCTCGAGAACGAGATCTTGCGCGCGGCGCGGGCGGAAGTTGAAAAAAAGCCGCGCTGGTACGGCGTGTCGCCGGGCTGACGGGCGCGCCGCTCATGACGATTTGCGCCGCGCTGCAGATCGGTCGCGCGACGGCCTACCGGGCGCCGGTCGCCCGTGGACCGACGTACGCGAAGGCCGTCGATCCCGTGGTCATTGCCCAGGTGCGTAGCATTCTGCGGGAGCCGCATCGTGGCGCGATTGGCTACCGGATGGCGACCACGCTCGTGAACGGCCGCTTTGGCACGGGCTATAACAAGAAGCGGCTGCAGCGGGTGATGCGGCGCTATGGACTCGGGGTGCCACGGCATCGCCGACCCCGGCGCACGCGGCCGCACACGGGGCAGGTCCAACGCCCGGTGTCCAACGAGCGCTGGTGCAGCGATGCTTGTGCGATCGCCTGCGCGAGTGGGGAGGTCGTGTGGGTGGTCTTCGTGCTCGACTGTCACGATCGCGAGTGCCTCGCCTGGCTCGCCGCGCCTCGGGCGCTCGTGGCGGGCGACGTGCAGGAGCTGATGACGCGTGCGGTCGCGCAACGCTTCGCGGGCGGGCGGCCGCCGGCGCGCCTGGAGTGGCTGTCGGATAATGGGAGCCCGTACACGGCGTGGGCGACGGTACTGCACGGCGAACGCTTGGGCCTCTCGCCGATCACGACGCCGGCGGCGAGCCCCGAATCGAATGGGATGGCCGAGGCGTTTGTGCGTACGCTGCGGCGGGATTACCTGGAGGAGGCGGATCTGCGCTCGGCCGACACGGTCCTGGCGCAGCTGCCGCGGTGGATCGTCGACTACAACACCGCGCGGCCGCACTCGGCGCTGGGCTATCTACCGCCAACGCGCTACCGCGAACAGAAGGCGAACGTCAGACCCCTGAGTGTCTCATGAATCGGGGGTCACTACAGCAGGGCTTTGGGGCAGGATAGGACCCAGTTGCGAACTGCCATGTTCATCCGTGCTCAAGTTTCTGATGTCGGCGCAAAGCGGTGGGGGTGGGCGCTGCCATTCGCCTTTTTCGCCCTGGCCTGCAACGGCACGGGACCAGAGACATGCACCGTGCAGCTGGATAGCGGGTGCTGGACGTTCCTGGGGCTCGAGGGCGAGCGGGTAACGACCGTAGCGGAGACCCCTCGCTGGGGGCTCATGGCGGGCACCTTCAACCACGGCCTGTTCCAATTAAACCCAGCAATCCACTCCTGGGTGCCGGTCGGCCTTGCGCCGCTGTGGATCTCCTCGATCCTTTACACACCGAGCGTCCCGCCTCGCCTATTCGTGGGTGTCATACCCATCGGGGAACAGCAAACGGACGCGGCACTGTTTGCGAAAGAGATCGGGGACCTGAATTGGCAGCCTTGGGATGGGGGCCTTGCGGCGCGCCACGACGGCCATCGGGGTGCCCATTCCATCGCGATGGACCCGGGGAACGCTAATCGGCTATTCATGGGGACGAGCTACCCCATACTTCGGTCTGAGGACGGAGGGCGGACCTGGCGTTCGGTCTGGCTGACGGAAGACGATTTCGGCATGGGTGTGTCAGCGATCTTGGTTTCCCCCGCCCGCGACGGTCACACATGGGCCGTCGGGCGAACGGCTCTGTTTACCGCCTTCGTACTGCGCAGCTCCGATTGGGGCGACAGCTGGCAATTCGTGGACCCGACGCCGCAAACGGACAACGGTGTTGTGACGCTCGCTGTGGATTCCAGTGATGACCAGCGCCTCTTCGCAGGGGATACCTTCGGAGTTCTAGCGTCGGAGGACGGGGGTGCATCGTGGCGGCGCGTCCTCTCCACGCAAGTACCCGGGTTCGTAGCCGGCCTCGTCACAGTGGCGGGAGCCCTCTATGCCGTTGCCAACGAGAACCAGCGTCTGCCCGCGGACACTGCAGGCCCACCCATCTCCGACCTTGGTCTGTACCGGAGTCAGGATGGTGGACACACTTGGGATACCATGCCTGTGCCGCCTGGACTCGGGGGCGCGCGCGCAGTCGCCCTGGATCTGGAAGGCAGGTTGCTGATCGGGACTGATCCTGGCCCCCTGGGACTCGGTCTCTGGCGCGTCGACCTATTGCGGACGCAGTGATTAGGCACTTTACTGCTTCGCTACTCCACCATCGAAAGCACTCACTCGACGGAATTGTCGCCGAACGGCGCTAAATTGCCGACGCGCTGCAGGAATCGCATCGCTGACAGTGCAGAGCTTTGGTTGATGATTCAGTGTGCAACAGCATTGGTCGCGTCCCATTGAGGGAGCCAGGAACGGGATGTGATCGTCTTTCAACCGTGGGAAGACCTGCTTGGCTCCCTCTAAGGATTCGGACCCCCGAGCGTGGTTTTGGACTCTGGTGCAGGCCAACCCTCCCGTGAGAATTTGCAACGGCCCGCTGAGCGGCGTCGCGGTGCGGCGACATCGCATCCCAATTGAGCAGCGGGCCGAGCCTTCAGGTGACCATGGTTTCACGGGAGGTAACGATGCGAAACGCAATCAGCCGAGTGCTTGCACTCGTGGTCTTAGGAACGGCCGTTGCAGCTTGTTCTGAACCAACTACCAGCTCGACAGTGGCGGGGACTCCGCGATTCTCATCGTCCGCCAGAACTGGCGCGCCACTGGACATTCCTGAAGTCAAGATGGACTTACCACTGCGACTCCGGCCATGGGACACGAGCAGTGTCGCCCTAGTCGACGCCATCGCGGCCGAGGACGGGCACGCGATTGTGGCGTTTAAAGAGGCCGGCAGCCGCCGCGCACTCGAGACGGGTGTGAGATCACCGGTCACCGCCGGCACGATCGACGCGGGGCTCGCTCTACTGAGCGCTCGGGGAGGCGAGATACTGAACTTCTACGATGCTATCGGCGCCGCGCACGTCCGCATCCCTCCTGCCATTGCTGCGGATCTTAGAAGCAACCCCCTCGTCGACTACATCGAGCCACGCCAGTACCGCGGGCTTCAGGGCACACGCTTGGGGGCAGCGTCTGTTTCCAAGCTACCGAGCGCATTGCTTCCTCAGACAGTTCCTTGGGGTGTGCAGCTGGTCCAAGCACCCAGTGGCTGGCCTACTAGCAGAGGCACCGGCGCGAAGATCGAACTGATCGATACCGGCATGGACACGACGCACGAGGACCTCCCTCATCCTCCTGCAACTAATTGTGCCGGAGCCCTTGATGGGTGCAGGGATGCCTTTCCGCTCCCCCATGGATCGCACGTGATGGGCATCTGGACGGCACGGGACAACGCTGTCGGGGTGATTGGAGTCGCACCTGGGATCAATGCGACTGACGTCTTCGCCTACGGCGCCTGTAGCGATCAAGACGGACACTGCCCCACCTCTGAGATTATCACTGGAATCAACGCCGGGATCTTCGACGCAAAAGTCATCAATATGAGTTTCGGCGGCACAAGTTACGATGCCGGCGAGGCAAACGCGGTCGCGTCCGCTTGGAACAACGGCATCGTTCTGGTCGCCGCTGCTGGCAACGTTCCTGAAGTCTCTCTGGGTACGGTCATCTATCCTGCGGGCTACACGAACGTCATCGGCGTTTCCGGTGTGAAGACCGACAAGTCGTTCGCCAGCTCCAGCCCATGCCCTGGGAGCCCCAGCTCAAATTCCGGGTCTCATGTCGATCTTGCCGCCCCGTTCTGGGCGCTGAGCACCGTGCCTGGCGGCTACCAAAGCGAGACCAGCGGTTGGTGCGGCACCTCGATGGCCACCCCCCACGTGTCTGGCGTGGCAGCGTTGGTGCGCGCTGCGCGGCCGTCGTGGACGAAGCAGCAGGTCGTCACCCGGCTGTTCAACACCGCGGAAGACCTCGGCATCGTAGGACGAGACAATAACTTCGGAAACGGCCTGGTCAATGCCTACAATGCGCTCACGACCACCCTATCTATCAACGGGCCTGGATTCATCTCGCAAAAGGCGACATACACCTTCAACGCGGTGTACTCTCGCTTCAACACGACGCCGACTTTCTTCTGGGAAGAGAAGCAGTGCAGCACCTGCGCCTGGGTGCACGTCGGCGGCTCGACTGCGAGTTTTACTCGAACTCTGTCGCCGAATTGTAGTCAGGGCTGGGATGTGTACCACCTGCGCACCACGGCAACGGATACGTGGGGTATGAGCAATACATCGACGAAGGATGTGTACCTCTGCGAGCGGCCGTAGACCTGAGCGCAAGGCACCGTTTCCGCAGTAGAGCGCCAACGGTAAGGGGGTGAGGGTGTTTTTCCCCGACCCCCTTCGTTCTGCCCCCCCTAGATCCCCTCGCCTGCACGCCTCAGTCACTTCTGCTAGCTTGCCCTCTAGTGGCGTCGATCCTCACCGATCCTCGAATCCTCGCCGCCTACTCCGAGGGCGCCGGTATCTATCGCCTGATCCCGCACGCGGCCGCGATCCCCACAAGTCGCGACGACGTGGTCGAAGTGCTGCGCCACGCGGCCGCCGCGCATCTGCCCGTCACGCCGCGCGGCGCGGCGAGCGGTATGCCCGGGGGGAACGTCGGTCGGGGCATCATCCTCGATATGAGCCGGGGATTCGGGTCGCTGGAGATCGATCCGCAGCGCCGCGTCGCCCGTGCCGGGGGCTCGGTGACCTGTGCCCAGGTGAACGACGCCGCCCGCGGCCACGGACTGCGGCTGCCCCCGGATCCCTCCTCGGGCGCGTTCGCGACCTCGGGTGGGATGGTGTGACCGCGGTTGAGTGGCGCCTGGATCCGACCCCGTCGGACGTGGCCGGCGTAGCGCTGGGATTCGGCGAGCTCGAGGCGCTGAGCGAGGCCGTGCCGCTCCTCGTCGCACTGCGGCCCTCGGCGGTCGAGCTGCTGGACCGCACGCTGTTGACGTTCGTCAATCGCGCCGGCGACGTGATTCCGGAATCTGTGGAATGTCTGCTGCTGGTCGAGTTCGAGCGCCCGACCGCGGCAACCGCCCACGGCGTGGTCGGGGACGCGGTACGGGGGCTCAAGCATCTGACGCGCCACATCGAGACGGCGGTCGATCGTGCCGGCCTGGACCACCTGTGGCGCGTGCGCCGGCTCGCCAGCCCCGCCCTGGCCGATCTCCCGTCGCGACAGCGATCCCTGCAGCTCATCGAAGACGGCTGCGTCCCTCTGGAACAACTGCCGGCGTACATGGCCGGGATCCGGTCGCACGCGGCACAGCACGACGTTCCCGTGGCGATCTTCGGCCATGCGGGGGACGGTCACGTGCACGCGAACGCCCTTCCCGACCTCACCCGTCCCGACTGGCCCGCGGCGTTGCAGGGGCTCTACAGCGATGTCGTTGACCTGCTCGCGCGACTCGGGGGCACGCCGAGCGGGGAGCATGGGGACGGCCGGCTGCGCGCCGGGGTGCTGCATCGGTTCTTCGGACTGGAGGTCATGGCCAGATTCCAGGAGTTGCGGCGGGCCTACGACCCGCGCGGGATCTTCAATCCCGGTGTTATACTCCCCTCGGCCGATTGGGCGCCGCTCGCCGATCTCAAGGTGGGGCCGAACGCGGCGCCGATTCCCGA
>JBOHST010000365.1:0-12617 GCA_050733375.1 Gemmatimonadales bacterium | reverse complement strand
CAGGTTCGTCCTGACCAAGGCTACAGCCGGAAGATCCGAGCACCCGACGGACGACTGCTCGGGGAAGTGGGGGACGGCAACCGCAAGGATGTGCGCGACGCCGTCGAGGCCGCGCATGCGGCGGCGGGGTGGGGCAGGGGCGCGGGGCACATGCGCGCCCAGATCCTCTACTACATCGCCGAGAACCTGTCGACCCGCGCGACGGAGTTCGCGTCCCGGATCGCCGCCATGACGGGGGTCGCCCCCGAGGCGGGGCGCCAGGAGGTCGAGGCGACGATCATGCGGCTGTTTGCCTACGCGGCGTGGGCGGACAAGTACGACGGGGCGGTGCACCACGTGCCGATCCGCGGCGTCACGCTCGCGATGAACGAGCCGATCGGAGTCATCGGGCTCGCCGCACCCGATTCCAATCCCTTACTCGCCTTCGTCTCGCTCGTGGCCCCGGCGATCGCCGTGGGGAACACGGTGGTCGCAGTCCCGTCCACGACGCATCCGCTCGCAGCCACCGACTTCTACGGGGTGCTCGAGACCTCGGATCTCCCCGGGGGTGTCGTCAACATCGTGACCGGCGATGCCGACGCGTTGGCCAAGGTCCTGGCGGAACACCTGGACGTAGACGCGGTCTGGTTCTGCGGCAGTGCCGGCGCTGGGAAGGCGGTCGAAGAGGCGTCCGCCGGGAACATGAAGCGTACCTGGCTGCCTGGAACGCGGGAATGGCGGGACGCACGACAGAGCGAGGGCCGGGAGTTCCTGCGCCACGCGACACAGGTGAAGAACATCTGGATCCCATACGGCGAGTGAAGTGCTGAGCCCCGACGCCGGCTCGATCAGCGACATCGAGCACCGCGTCAACTACTCCGAAACCGATCAGATGGGGTTCGTCTACCACGCCAATTACCTCGTCTGGCTGGACATGGCGCGCACGGAACACCTGCGACGCACCGGGGTCACCTACAAAGTCATGGAGGAGCAGGGGGTCTTCCTGGCGGTGACCGATGCACACATCCGGTACCGTCAGCCGGCCCGCTACGACGACCTCGTGCGTGTTCGCTGTTGGGTACGCGATCTTGCCTCGCGCCGGGTAATCTTCGGGTATGCCGTTGAGCGCGCCGCCACCGATGAGCTGCTCGCCACCGCGGAAACCGCCCTCATCGCCTTGGACCGCCGGCACGCGCTGGCCCGTATCCCGGAGCACGTGATTGCGCTGCTGCATTCGACCCCGGACCCCGTTCGCCGGTAGCCTCCTCCTCGTCCTCGCGCTCGCCCCCGCGCCGCTCGTGGCGCAGGCGCCGCAGCAGGACGAGGCCGTCGTCAGTCTGCTCGCACGGTTGCTCGCGTTGAGCGACGCCCGCCAGTTCGACGACGCGCTGCTGCGCCAGGCGCTCCAATACGACAACTTGAACGTCCGCTTCCAGGCGGTACTCGCCGCCGGGCGCATCGGTGATCCGCAGGCGGTGGAGCTGCTCGTTCCCCTGCTGAACGACTCCAGCACCGCCGTGCAGACGGGCGCGGCGTTTGCCCTGGGGGTGCTCGCCGACGCGCGTGCCGTCGAGCCGTTGCTCGGCATCGTGCGCAGTGTCGCGCCCGAAGCGCAGGGGGCTCGCGCAATGGAGGCGGTCACCGCGCTCGCGAAGATTGGCGGCGAAGCGGGCGCTCAGGCAGTTCGCCTGGTGCTCGAGAGCGCGCCGCTCGGTCAGAGCGTCCCGCCCATCGTCTTGTCGGGGCTCCTCGAGGCGTGGCGCCTGGGCGCTCGCGCGCCGACGCAATTGCTGCTCAACTACGCCGAGCATGCCGACGAGACCGTGCGCTGGCGGGCGCTGTACTCATTGGCGCGACTGCGCAGCGTCGCCGCGCAGCAGGTGATGCTGCGCGCGCTGGGCGACGCGTCCAGCGAGGTGCGGGCGGTCGCGGCGCGCGGGCTGTCCGCCGCGCTCGCCGATTCGAGCCGCATCGGCCGCGGGGCCGTCGCGGCGCGGCTGCGCCCGCTCGTGAACGACGATCACGTGGGTGTGCGGATCAACGCGCTGCGCGCCCTCGCATCGTTCCACGGCGATTCGACGCTCGCCGCCGCCGTGATCGCCGTGCTCTCGGATGCGAATCCCGGAGTGGTGGCCCAAGCCGAGACGACGCTCGGGGCGCTGGGCGGGAGCGCTGCCGTAGAGGCCCTGCGCCGCCAGAGCGCGAGCACGACGTTCGGGCTGCGGCGCCAGGCGATCATCGGTCTCGCCGAGGCGGACAGCGCGGCCGGCACCGCGGCCGCGACGACCCTGGCCGGCGACCCGGATTGGTTGTGGCGCATGGTGGCGGCTCAGGCGTTCACCGCCACTCGCGATCGGGCGCTGCTCGAGGCGCTGCTGGCCGACCCCGACGGCCGTGTCGTCGCCCAGGCGTTGCAGGGGCTCGCGCGGGTGGTCGCCGGCAGCGACGCGGCGCTGATCGGTCGCGCGCGCGCGCTGGTCGAGCACGCCGACCCTGCGGTACGCAGCGTCGCTGCCGATCTGCTGGCGCGCCGGCCCGATCCGGCAGACGTCGATCGTTTGGTGGCCGCCTACCGCCGCGCCGCGACCGATCCGTTCAATGATGCCCGGCTCTCGGCGGTCGGTGCGCTGGCGGCGATCGCCGCGGGGAGCGCCGGGGGCCGGCTGCGGGTGGTGAACGAATTCCTGAACACGCAACCGCGGCCCGACGACTACCTGGTGCGCCGCTACGTCGTGGAAAAACTGCCGGAGGCGGCCGAAGCCTGGGCGTCCGGAGCGGCGTCCCCAATCGTGACGGGGAGAAGCGACGCCGAGTACCGCGACATCGTTCGGCGCTACCTCCTGCCGGCGCTGCTCGGCCAGCCCAACCCGCAGGTGACGATCGAAACGGACCGCGGCACGCTCACGGTCGACCTGCTCCCCGCGCAGGCGCCGCTGACCGTCGCCGCGTTTCTGGCGCTGGTAGATCGACGCTACTTCGACGGCCAACGCTGGCACCGAGTGGTGCCGAATTTCGTCATCCAGGCCGGCGACCCGCGCGGCGACGGCTGGGGCGGTCCGGGCACGGTGTTGCGCGACGAGATCAACCTGGAGCGGTACGCCGGTGGCACGATGGGGATGGCACTGTCCGGGCCCGACACCGGCGGCAGCCAATTTTTCATCACGCAATCCACCCAACCGCATCTCGACGGGACCTACACGGTGTTCGGGCGCCTGCGGAGCGATGCCCGCCTGCTGCAACAGATCGCCCAGGGCGATCACATCCGGAGCATCCACCGGTGATGCCACGAACGCTGGTCCTCGGGTTGTTGCTCGCGGCGGGGCCGACCATGGCGTCGGGGCAGCTGGGCTACTTCGGGCAGAACAAGGTCCAGTATCAGAGTTTCGCGTGGCAGGTGCTGCGCGGCACGCACGTCGACCTGTACTTCTATCCGGAGGAGGAAGAGCTCGCCCGCGTGGCCCTGGCGTACGCAGAGGAGAGCTACGGCGTGCTGGAGCGCCGTTTCAGCCACACGGTCCGGAACCGCATTCCGCTGATCGTATACGCCTCCCACGCGGATTTCGAACAGACCAATATCCTGCCGTACGCGCCGCCGGAGGGCCTGCTCGGCGTCACCGATTTTCTGAAACGGCGCGTGACGCTGCCGTTCACCGGCAACTACATGGAGTTCCGTCACACGTTGCGTCACGAGCTGGTCCACGTGTTCCAGCTCAGCCTCGCGACCGAGACCTACCTGCGCTACCCGCGGCTGGGGCACGCGGCCCTGCCGCTGTGGTTCAGCGAAGGGTTGGCGGAGTATTTCTCGGCCGGGGAGGATCCGCGCGACGAGATGATCCTGCGCGATCTCACCGTGTCGGGCCGGCTGCCGACCCTGGGTCAACTGACCTACGCGGGCGGCGGGATCATCTATCCCATCGGCGGCAGCATCGTGCGCTACCTCGGCACGACCTACGGCGACTGGCGTCTCGCCACGCTGTACCACGATGTGTGGAAGTATCCCACGTTCGACGATGCCCTCAAGGAGCTGTACGGGCGCTCGCTCGCACAGGTCTCCGACGAGTGGCAGTTCTGGATGCGGCGCCGGTATTACCGCGACGTGGACGGGTCGACCCCGCTCGCCCTCACCGCGCGGCGCCTCACCCCGCTCGCGATCAAGCCGACTGCCTACCGCTTGCCGGACGACACCACGGTGCGGGTGCTCTACTTCTCGCCGGCCGACGGCTATGCGAGCATCTACAGTCGTCCGCTGGAGGGTGAGGGCGTTCGGCCGGTGGTGCGCGGCGAGCGGACGCCGGAATTCGCATCGTTCCATTTCTTCGAATCCCGGATAAACGTCAGCCCCACTGGGATCGCCGTGTTCGGTAGCCGCTTCGAGTCACGTGACGCGCTGATGCTCTGGGACCTGCGCGGGGCGCGCTTGGTCGGCCGCTATCAGTTCCCCGGCCTGGTCTCGATTCTCTCGCCGGCGTGGGCGCCCGATGGGAAGAGCGTCGTGTTCAGCGGGTTGGCCACCTCGGGGTACTCGGACCTGTACCGGGTGTGGCTCGCGGACGGTCGGCTGGATCGGCTCACCACCGACCGGTATCAGGACCTCGATCCCTCCATCAGTCCCGACGGCCGCAGCGTGGTGTTTGCATCGGACCGAACGGCGTTCGGGCCTCACGGGGCCACGAACCTCTTCGTCCTCGACCTCGCGAGCGGCGCGGTGCGTCACCTCACCTACGGCGACTGGCGCGACGAGACGCCCCGCTGGTCCGCCACGACGGGGCGCATCTGGTTCACGAGCGACCGCGACAATACGCTCCAGATCTACTCCGTGGACTCGAGTGGGCTCGGTCGCCGGGAGACCGCGACGCTGAACGGCGCCTTCGACCCGCAGTACGTGGACGGCGCGGACGGGTTCGTGTTCGGCGGCTTCGCGAACCTGAGCTTCAACCTGTACTTCGCCCGGGCGACCCTGGACTCCGGCGCTCCGACCATCGCGCTGGCGTCGGAGCGGGCCTCGCCTGGCTGGGAATGGCCCGAGCTCAGCGCGCCGGCGGTGGCAAACACCACGCCGACACCGTACAAAAAGCGCTACGGCCTCGATTTCGCCGCCGGCGAGGCGGCCGTCGCGCCGGGCCTCGGCTCCCAGCAGGGGGCCGTCATGCTGTTCAGCGACATGCTCAACGATCACCAGTTCATCGCCACCCTGTCGTCGTTTTCGTACTCCGGGAGCGGTCTCGGCAACCTGCTGGACAACCTCAGCGGGTCGGCGTTCTATCTGAACCAGACCCACCGCATCAACTGGGGCGTGGGGGCCTACCGGCTGCGCGGCCTGTTCTTCGAAGGCGATTTCACGAGTCTGTTTCAGGAGACTGCCTACGGCGTGCTGGGGCAGGTGCGCTACCCGATCTCGCGCTTCCGACGGATCGAGGCGGAGTTCCGGCTGGAGCACTCCGATCGGTTCGATTTCGCGAGCAACGTGGCGTCCGAGCCGCGTCGCGTCGCGTGGCTCGCGGCCAACTACCTCACCTACGTGAAGGACAACAGTCTCTGGCTGGCGACCGGCCCGATCGACGGGGAGCGCTATAGCGTCACCGCCGGGCTGGTGAACGACGTCAACCACGGTCGCTTCGACGCCTACGTCTTTTCGGGCGACTACCGACGCTACCTGCGGACCAGTCGGCGTACCGCGGTCGCGGTGCGCGCGCTGGGCTATTGGACGGGGGGGGAGCGACCACGCCTCATCAACATCGGCGGTTCATGGGGACTGCGGGGCTATCCCTATTTCGGGTATGTGTCCGGGACCCGCGCCTGGCTCCTGTCGGCGGAGTGGCGCTTCCCGATCACCGACTACCTCGCGCTGGGGTTGCCGATCGGCGCGGTGCAACTTCCCGGTGTGCAAGGCGCGCTGTTCGCGGACGTGGCGCGCGCGTGGACGCCCACGACCACCGATCGCGGCACGCTCGGGAGCTGGGGACTCGGGCTGCGCATGCCGATCGCCGAGCCGCTCGTGCTGCGTCTGGATATGGGGTACCGGTTCCATCGCGGCAATGTGGACCTCTACGGTTTGCCCACGCGAGACCGCGGTCCCCGCTTCGTGGACTTCTTCTTCGGGTTTAATTATTGACGGGCCGTCACTTGCTTGACCGCCCCGGGGCCCGTTCCTACATTGCCGCGTGTGTGCTGGCGGCCGGCTGTTACGGTCCGCCGGCGCCGCTTGTGCCTGAACCACTCGGATCCCTGCCGACCGACAGCGTGGCCGCGTGGGTGGGTGCGAGCGGGCCCTCGCGCCCGACGGCGCTGCGGTTTCGCTGGCGCTACCGCGACGAGCGGCGCTCCTTGAGCGGGCGCGGGACGGCCCGTGTGGCGCCGCCGGACTCGCTGCGGGTGGATTGGTCGGCGATTCTGGGCCTCTCCCGCGGCGCGGCGGTCGTGGTCGGCGACACGCTGCTGTGGGCGGATCCGCAGGACGACTATCCGTCCTCGATCGCCTCGGCCGTGCAGCTGCTGTGGACGGCGCTCGGCGTCGTGCGACCGGCGCGCGGGAGCGCGACGGTGTTCGGCGCACGCGACTCGACTCGGGCGTTGTGGCGGTTTGTCGAGCAGCGCGATACGCTCGACTTTCGGCTGCGCTCGGCGGATCTGCGAACGCTCGAAGCGGAGTGGCGACGCGACGGCCACCTGATGGCCCGCAGCCACACGCTCCTCGGTCCCGCGGGACTGCCGGCGAGCGCACGGATCGATGTCCCGGAGAGGTCGGCGCGGTTTGAGCTCACGTTCGTGGGAGTGGATTCGGCGGCGACCTTCGCTCCGGCGGTGTGGCGCAGTCCTCACTAGCGTCGCCGGCCTGTGGCTCGGCGGGTGCCTGTATGGCTTTGCCGGCGGCGGACTGCCGAACATCAAGACCGTGGCGATCTTGCCGTTCGACAACGAGACGCCGGAGCCCGCGCTGACCCAGGAAGTCGCCGCCGCGGTGCGCGAAGCCGTCGAGGGCCGTCTCGGGTTACGCGCGTCGGGGGAGGCGAGCGCCGATGCCGTGGTGCGGGGGCGGATTTCGCGCTACGATCCCGATCTGCCGACCGCGGTGCAAACGGGGATTGGGCAGGCGAACGTGACCCGGCGACAGATCCAGCTCACCGTGGACGTGGCGATCCTGGATCAGCGCGAGGGCCGCACGCTGTGGCAGCGGCAGGGACTCACCGTCACCGGGGAATACCAGCCGCCGCAAGAGGCGGAAGGCCGGAAAGTCGCGCTGCAAAAACTCGTGACCGAGATCGTAGATGGAGCGCAGTCCCAATGGTGATCGCTCGGGGCCGGCGCGGCGCGAGTACGACGGGGTGTCTCGTCTCACTGTTGGTTCTCGTCGCCGTCCTGTACTACGGGGTCAACATCGGGGAGGTCTATTTCCGCTATTACCGCCTGCTCGATGAAATGAAGACGCAGGCGCGCCTCGCCGCGGCGCTCGACAACGGCACGATTCAGCGTCGCATTCAGGCCGCCATTCAGGACATCGGCATTCCCGAGGAAGCCGGCACAGGACTCACGATCACGCGGAGACCCACGCCGCGGGAGATCACGATTGAAACCTCCTACCGGGAGTCCGTTCACCTGCCGCTGTTCGATCACACATTTCGATTCAACCCCAAAACCACCGCGCCGCTCTGATTGGCGGGTGGGTGAGCACCGAGGCGAAGCTCCGTTCGCGGGCCGATACCGCCCAGTGGCGCGCCGCGCAGACCGGACCGGTGGTGTTCACCAATGGGGTGTTCGATCTGCTGCACGTTGGCCACGTCAGCCTGCTCGAAGCGGCGCGGGCGCAGGGGGCGGCGCTCATCGTCGGCGTGAACAGTGACGCGTCGGCGCGCCGCCTCGGCAAGGGAACCGACCGCCCCGTCGTTCCCGAGGCCGAGCGGGCGCGGGTGCTCGCGGCGCTCGCGTGTGTGGATGCGGTGGTGCTCTTCGAGGAAGAGACGCCCCTCGCGTTGATTCGTGCCGTGCGCCCGGACGTGCTGGTGAAGGGCGCCGACTACGAGTCGTCGCACATCGTCGGCGCCGCCGACGTGGAAGGGTGGGGTGGTCGCGTGGTGCGCATTCCCCTGGTCCCCAACCGCTCCACGACGGACTTCATCCGTCGCCTGCGCGGCGAGCGGCCATGAATTCGAGCGCAACAGCTGATGATTGATGGCGGACGGCTGCGCGCGCCTCCCATGAAGTTGTTGATCGCGACGCGCAGCGTGGGGAAGACTCGGGAGATTCGCGAGTTGTTCGCCGGGTTGCCGTTTCGGCTCGTGCTTCCGGATGACCTGGCGCTCAACCGGTTGCCCGAGGAGAGTGATTTGGAGCACGCCGAGACCTATGCGGGCAACGCGGTGTCCAAGGCGCGGCATTTTGCCCAGCGGAGCGGGCTGGCCACGGTGGCTGATGATTCCGGGATTGAAGTGGACGCGCTGGGCGGGGCACCTGGCGTGCATTCAGCGCGATTCGCGCTGCAGCAGCGATACGGTGCGGGGCTGTTCCAGGACGCCGCCAACAACGCGTTACTGCTCGAGCGGCTCGCGGGCATTCCTGAGGAGCGCCGCACCGCCCGCTACCGCTGCGTGGTAGTGTATCTCGAGACGCCTACCGCCGCGCCTGAGTTGGTGGAGGCGACGTGCGAGGGCCGCATCTTGACCGCTCCGCGGGGGGACGGTGGGTTCGGGTACGACCCGCTCTTCTATTCGGATGACCTGCAGCGCGGCTTCGGCGAGGTGCCGACGGCTACCAAGCACCGCGTGTCGCACCGCGGGCGGGCGTTTCGTGCGTTGATCGAGGTGCTGGTGCGGCGCAGTTTGTAGCTTTCTTGTTGGTTCCTGGCGACTTTTGACCACTGTGCGCCTAAGCGTCTGGCATCTGGGCGCTGTTCACGGGGCGGGGTGGGGTGGGGTGGGGTGGGGTAGCGGTGCGACGGGGCGTAGCGCAGTCCGGTAGCGCGTCTGGTTTGGGACCAGAAGGTCCCGGGTTCAAATCCCGGCGCCCCGACTCGACTTACAGCACTCCGGGTAGCGCACGCCCCTGTTTGCGCCCCTGGTTCTCGGTGACGCCGGTGCGGCGCTGGCCTGTTTGCCTGCCGCGAACAAATTTAATACCGTAGTCGAAGAGCAGGATAACGGCTTCCATGTCGATACGCCCATCGCGGGCTTCAAATGTGGTGGGCGTATCGTCGTTTTCGGGGGTCCTTTCTGGAGGGTTCAACATGGCTGATCTGCTCACGATCACGCAGGCGGCGCGGTAGCGCCGCGAACGTCGGCGTGATCGCCGTCCACTCGCGCGAGTGGCGTGATGGCACCAGGCGTTGCGGTGATCGCTTCCACTCCAGGGATCGCCGCGCCCGGGCCGAAGACTCCGGACGGCGCCGAGGCCTACGGGTGGCGACCGGCCAACGCGATCGCGTCACCGCACTGGCCACCGGCTAGCCCGGTGCCCGAGCCGGGACGCCTTCCGTGTCTCGCCAACTGGGCGCGCTGGCTCGAGGAGGACGTCGCTGGGCTGCGCGCGGCGCTGGGGGTGTTCTGGGATGGTGCCGTGTACTGGATCCCCGCGCGCCGGACCTCAGACGATCGCCGATCGTGTGAGAATCTAGATCGTGGATGCAGAGTGCTCGGGTGTCGGAGATGTCCTCATAGTGTCCGGGCCAGTGTCCGGAACCGTTTCGACGGACGCCTGCTTCGACATCAGCCGCACTCTCGATCTCGGCCCGGCGCCCTCCTGCGGGGCCCTCAGTTTCGTTCTGACTGACCCGCGGTTCGGCTCTGGCCCGTTCCGCGTGAGAGGTACCTACTCGAACTACACCGTCAAATGTGAGGATGGATTTGGCGACGTCGACTTTGACGACAATATCCTGTCC
Organism: Gemmatimonadales bacterium; assembly: GCA_050733375.1. Lineage (GTDB taxonomy): Bacteria > Gemmatimonadota > Gemmatimonadetes > Gemmatimonadales > GWC2-71-9 > DASTHG01. The sequence continues at coordinate 2,770 of JBOHST010000365.1, read as the reverse complement.
GTCGTTGTCACGCCGGATCTCTGCAACCCGCATAGGGGACGGTGTGAGCATAAAGGACGAAATGATTATGGACGCCTCGCCGTTCCCGGGCCACGTCATGGATCAGAAACACTTGCACAGGATGTCCGCATCACCAGCCAGGTGACCATGTGACGACGTTCAGCCGCGACTCAACTTGTGCGAAGGGTGACCCATGAAACGCGTAATCCTGCTCCTTGCATGTCTATTCCTTCCGTGCGCGGTAGCGGCCCAGAGCGACTGTGCCACCCTCTCGGGCCCGGATGCCGTCCTGAAATCGGTCGCGCGGTATTTCTTGGACGATGATCTACAACCCGTGCGGGAGGGCCTGTTCGCGAAGGTCGACTCTGCTGCGCCACGACTCGTCCTGAGCAACGCGCAGACTTGCAGGCGGGTCATGCGGGCGGTGACCTCGGTGCTACGGAAGGCCGGGGATTGGCAGGCGTTCCAATCCAGCGGCTACGAGTTCGCCGTCTTTCAGATAGCGTCATACTATGCGGTCGTCATTCAACAGTTAGATCCCCCAGGGGAGACTCGGTTGGGTCGTGTGCCGATGCTGGTGTTCCGAATCGCTGACGTTGGGTATCTGGGGACGATTCTGGTCTAGCCGCACCCGGCGCGGAGGCCAAGGCCGGCCCCGAAGCGGGGAAGCGAAGCTCGCTCCCTGGGTTCAAATCCCGGCGCCCCGACTTAAGCGGATGAGCGGATGGTCATCCCGCGAGCACCCCGCCGTGCGTTTCGTACCCTGCCTGGCGCACGACCAACCAGCCGATCGTCGCGGCGGCGCACTGAATGAGCAAATCGGTTCCATCGAAAAATCGGCCCTCGACCAATCCCTGACCGACTTCGGTGATCGCCGCGAGGTACAGCGCGGGGAGCCAGTAGCCCAGCACGCCGCGGCGTCGCACGGGCCACACGGCGAGGAGTGCGCCGAGCGGAAAGAACAGGAAAAACGGCTTCACGACATCCGCCACCGTGTACAGGTCTCGGCTGGCCAGTCCCTGCAGCGGGACGAGCCGCTCGAGCGCAAACTGTTGACGGATCATCTCCCCGTCCATCTCGAGGACGAACGGGCGCCACGCCCAGAACGCCACGAGCGCGGCGTAGGCCACGAGCAGCGCGGCGGGCCGCCCGCGGCCGCGCACCCGGCGCGAGAACACCGGGAGCCATTGCGCGCACGCGGCGGCTCCGACCACGATGCCGATGATGTGGGCCACCGCCGAGCCGAGCTGAATCGGCAGGCCCAGCGGTCCATGGGCGAGCTCGACGGCGAGGGACACCAGACCGCCCCAGCCGGCCACGGAACGGGCCGCTCGCCAGTGGCCCCAACCGAGCTCGACCAACGCCATCACCGCGAGGGCGCCCAGCGGGACGAACAGCACGATGTCGGTCAGCGGGATTCGCCAAATGGAATCCCACTCGAACGCCGCGGTGGCCGTGCGCAGCCGGCGCATTGGATTGCCCCGGGCGTGTGGCAACACGGCCAGGCGTTGCAGTGGGAGCAGCGCTTCGACCACGGCGGCGCCCAGATACGCAAGCGCGAACCCCGCGGCCGGCAGGCCGACGTAGGATTTCTGGTGCCGCACGGCTTGCGCGGCGTGCACCGCGAGCACGACGGCTGCGGCGCCGATGATGGCTCCTGCCGTGTCGGTTCCCACGTCCAGCAGGGTGGTCCGTCGCCCCGGGACGAATAGCTGCAGCGTCTCCGCGGTGACGCTCAGGACCGCGCCGGTGATCGTGGGAAGCCGAAGCGCCGGCCTGAACGGCATCACGCGGCTCGTCGCCGCCCACAGCGCGCCCCAGCCGGCGAACAACACGACGTTGCTGATGGCGTCAACGGCGGTCGCCACCGAATAGCCGAACGTGAGCGAGTTTCCAAGCCGCTGCGCCAATCCGGCCTGGGTGAAGTCGAAGTGAAACGGCGCGAGGGTGGCGAGCGCGAGCACGCCGATGTAGGCGAGGCGCGCCGCGAGCACCGCGAGGCCCGGGCGTGCGGCGCCAGTCGGAGATGCAGGCAGGCGGGATTCTCCTGTCGTCGGCATCAGGTGTCCTCGAGCGCTCCGTGTCGGATGTCCGGCACTACAAGCACGCGCAGGGCAGTGGCCGGGCGCTCGATGGTCCACACCAGCGCATGCAGCATTTGCGCCAGCGTCACCAGGCCGAGCCGCCGAGCGCCGAGCCAATACGCCTTCATGACCGAGGCAGGGTGGGCGACCGAGGCGTACACGAATTGGCGGACGCCCGCAGCCGTCGCCGCCGCCACGGCCTCCCGGGCCGAGGCGAGGTCGATGCTGCGGAACGGCTCGGCTTTGGACGGGTCGGGGTGGGCCACGCCGACGAGATGGACGAACGCATCGGCGGTCGCGCAGGGCGCGACATAGGTCGTGTGGTTCAGCGCGTCGCCGACCACCGCGGTGCAGCCGGTAGGCAGCTTGTGTTGTGAGCCGTTCCGAACGAGTGCGCACACCGCATGGCCGCGCCCGATCAGCTCGGCCACGAGCGGGCTGCCGATATAGCCGGTGCCACCGGTTAGAAATATGCGGAAAGCAGGTGACATGAAGGGCCAGAATAGCATCCCTGGCCCCGATTCACTACAATACCACGCGGCGGCTCGGCGGCTCCGCGTCTATCTGATCGCTCGCCGTCTTTCCGTCTCACTGCCAGTTGGTCTGCGAGCGCGCCCGTAGCTCAGTTGGACAGAGCATCGGCCTTCTAAGCCGAGGGTCGCAGGTTCGAATCCTGCCGGGCGCAT
>JBOHST010000364.1:0-6154 GCA_050733375.1 Gemmatimonadales bacterium | reverse complement strand
CGACGGTTGATCACTCTGATATTCGCGGATCGTGCTCGCGCACACCGGCATGGTCGTGATCCGTCGGGAGCCCGCCCGCACCGCATCCCCAATGGAGCCGGTGTGACGCAGCGCACCTCCCCCTGGGTATATAGCAGCAAACATCCTCGTTCGAGGTGCCAGATGATCCCTATCGGTCAGCGCGCCGTTGTCCGAGCCGCTTTCTGGCTGCTCCCTGTCTTCGTCGCCATCATCCCCCCGGCGGCGGCCCAGATCATTCCGATTCGCACGGTGCCGCTCGCGCAGGGGGATCAGTTCTTCATTTTTCCTTCCAACAACTTCGGGATGGGCGGCGTCTCCATCGCCCTCTCGGACTCGCTGCTCGATCCGTTCCGGAATCCTGCCTTGGGCGCGAGAGTAGCAACGGTGCGTCTGTTCAGCTCTCCCACCGTGTACAGCATCTCGAGGCAGAGCGGTGGTGGACGCACGTTGCCGCTGGCCGTCTTGGGGCGGGGCGGTCGCTGGTTCGGCGGCCTCTCCGTGGCCGTGCAACAGGTCGAAGGCAGCGGACCCCTCAACCCGCAGCCCGTTTTCGAACTCCCGCGCGGTAGTCCCGTTCCGATCCCCCAGGGCATCCCCGGCACCGCAGACCGGACGCATGGCAATACCTACGCGTTCGCATCCCTGGGCAGGGATCTGGGGCGCGGGCTGTCGTTGGGCGGGAACGTGCTCATGTCCCGATTGCATGGGCTGGACGGCATCGATCTGCTCTATCCCGGCAGCCAGGGGCTGGCCCAATCGGGTCGTCGGCTAGACCTCCGAATAGGGCTGCTCAAGCAATGGTCCGGCAGCCGCTCGCTCGAAGCGCTGATTCTGCACGACCGGTTCTCGATGACCAGCGACGTGACCTACCTGGATCTGTTCTGGGATCCCGGGACCCAGCAATTCGTCCAGACCCCACGCGTCGAGCACAACCTCGATCGGGCCCGGACCTCGGGGTTGCACCTCGCCTATCAGCGTCCCCTCACCGCTTCCGGGTGGCGCATCGGCTGGATCGGGACCTTCAATTACGTGTCCACCCCGCGCATTGCGCCAAGCGAAGTCGTGACGATCCCGCGGGATCAGGGGCACTCCGCGGCCTACAACCTGGGCATGGGGTTCTCCAAGACGCGCGGCCCGGCAACGTTCGGGATCGACGCGATCTACGAGCCGATCTGGAGCACCAGTTGGGCGGTGGCGGATGTGCCGCTCATCACCGATCTGGGTGACACCATCCCGGCCGGCGGCCGGACCATGGTGAACCGCTTCCGCTTCTCGAACGTGGTGCTGCGCCTCGGCGTCAGCCGCGACGTGGCGCTGGCGGACATGCAACAGGGGGTGGGTCTGGAGCTCGGACTCTCCTTGCGCTCGGTCCACTATCGGCTGACGCAAACCGACCGCCTGGCTGCCACCGAGCAACCGTTCCGCAATGGGTGGGTCGAATGGTCGCCGTCCTGGGGCCTGAGCCTGCGCTTTCCGGAGCTCGAGCTGCGCTACCGCGGCCGGGTCACGAACGGCGCCGGCCGGCCGAACGTGTTCGGGTTCTTCGGCGGACCCGAACCGCTGACGGCCCGTGCCCCTGACAGCTTCTTGCTGCCACCAAGCAGCGTGCTCGACCTGGCCGGGGTGACCACGATGACGCACCAGATCTCGCTGTCGCTTCCGCTCCCCTGACGGAGACCGATCATGACGAGACACGTGGTGAGAACGCTGTGCGTGGGCCTGCTCGTCGCGTCCGCCGGCTGCGTGGAGACCGACCGCACGTTTCCGCAGCCGCCCTCTCTCGATGCCGAGCTGCGGCAGTCGCTGCAACAGTGGGGGATCGTCGCGATCAACCCGCAACCGGCCCAGGACCCCTCGCTCGTGGTACTGGGGCAAGCCTTGTTTTTCGACAAGGAGCTGAGCGGGAATCGTGACATCGCGTGCGCGACCTGTCACAATCCGCCCACCGCGATGGGCGACGGTCAATCGCTCGCGGTCGGGACCGGCGGGACGGGCATCGGACCCGCCAGAACGCTGGGTCCCGGCCGGCAATTCGTTCCCCGCAATGCGCCGACGCTCATGAACGTCGCGCTGGGCCTGTCGTACGCGTTCTGGGATGGCCGGGTATCGGGTTTCAGCGGATTCTTTCAGACACCTGCCGACACGGCGCTACCCGCCGGATTGCCTAACATCCTCGCGGCGCAGGCGATGTTCCCGGTCACCAACCGCACCGAGATGCGCGGAGAGCCGGGCGATACCGACGTGTTCGGCAATCCGAATGAGCTGGCGCAGTACACCGACAGCCAGTGGGCCGACATATGGCGGGCGGTGATGCTCCGCTTGCTCGCGTTCCAGGCGTACAAGGCGAAATTCGCCGCCGCGTTCCCGGCCGTCCCGGTCAACCAGCTCGGGTTTCAGCACGCGGCGATCGCCATCGCGGCGTTCGAGACGCAGGCGCTCACGAAGATCGACACGCCCTTCGACCGCTACCTGCGCCGCAACGATGACGCGATGAGCCAGGAGGAAAAGCGGGGCGCCTTGCTCTTCTTCGGCAAGGCGACCTGCTCCAGCTGCCACAACGGCCCGCAGCTCGGCGCGGGGAATTTCGTGAACGTGGGGGTGCCGCAGATCGGACCGGGCGTAGGACCGGAGCTGCCGCTGGACCTCGGGCGCGGCGCCCTCCCCAACAACGAGTTCTATCGCTTCGCGTTCCGTGTGGCGCCGCTGCGCAACGTCGAGTTGACGGCCCCGTACTTCCACGACGGCGCCTACCCCACGCTCGATGCGGTCGTGCAGCACTACAACGACGTGCGCCTCGCGTTACCGGGGTACGACACGACCCAGCTGACTCCGGACGTGCTCGCGACCTACCACGGGGATCCCGTTACGATCGCGAGTGTGCTCGAGCGCCTCGACTTCCGGCTGCAGCAGCCGCTGAAACTGACCGAGACGGAGCGGTCCGAGCTGGTGGCCTTCTTGAAGGCGCTGACCGACCCGTCGGCGCGGAATCTGAGCGCTCTCGTGCCGAGCGCCGTGCCCAGCGGACTCCCGGTGCCGTAGCCGCCGGCCTCTCCACAAGCTCGCCGCTCCTGCAGTTGACGGATAACGTCAATTTGTGAGCAATTGACGTAAAACGTCATTTCAAGTAGATTTGACGATAAATGACAACCCCATACGTGGCGTTCATCGCCGACGTCGTGGCCTCGCGCGCCCTGGGTGTCCGGACCCGGACCGCCCTCCAACAGGGCGTGCGCGAGGCGGCCCGGGCATTCAACACACGGTTTCGCGGCGCGCTCGCCGCCCGATTCGCCCTCACCTTGGGCGACGAATTGCAGGGGCTGTTCAGGAGCGCCGCTCCGATCTGGGAGGTCAGCCACGAGCTGCGCCTCCGCTTCCCCGGCGTCGAATGGGTGGTGGCGTGCGGTTGGGGACCGCTCGCGACCCGGCTCACCTCGCGGGTGACCGCCCCCGAGCTCGACGGACCGTGCTTTCATGCCGCCCGTGCCGCCCTGGAGCGCGCCAAGCGCGAGGGCCACGTCCTCGCATTCGAGGGGTTTGACGCTTCCATCGCGGCGTCCGCCGCCTACTACTCGGCGCTCTACCGGGGTTGGACGGCGCGCCAGCGCGCCGTCGCCACGGCGCAACGGGCGAAGCGCGGCGCTCGGCTCGACGAGCTCGCGCGACTGCTCCGAGTGGGGCCGAGCGCGATCTCGCACGTGCGCCGACGCATGGCCTGGCCCCTCGTCGCCCTCGGTGATAAGCTGTTCCAGGACCTGCTCGCGCGATGAATCCCGTCTCCGCCGCCGTGCTGCTCGCGTTCACCATCGCCGCCGGATTTGCCCCGTGGCGCCGGCAGGGGTGGACTACGCCGGTGCGCGCGCTGCTCCTCGAGGCGGGCGCCGTGGCGGCGGTCGCGGGACTCGCGTGGCTCGGCGGCCGCCTCGTCGACGTTACGTCGGCCGGCTATTCCTGGGGCCGTCTGCTGCTCCTCGCCGCCGCGTACTGGTACACCTGTGCCGGCGGCGCTGTGTTGATCAGGCGGGTGCTGGATCTCGTACCGGTGAGCGAGTCGTCGCGCGCCGAGGGCGTCATCGTTGTTCCGGCAATCGAGTTGTCGCGCGGACTCCTGATCGGGGTACTCGAGCGTGCCCTCGCGCTCACCCTCGTCCTGACGGACCAGTTCGGCGCGCTGGGGCTGATCCTCGCGGCGAAAGCCCTCGCGCGGTACCGCGCAATGGACGACCGGGACTTCGCGGAGTACGTGTTGATCGGGACGCTCGCGTCGCTGCTCCTCGCCCTCCTCATCGGCCTGGGTGTGCGTACGGTCATGATGCACCCACATTGAGGAGACGGGTTGGCGCTGGTCGAGGCACCGTGAGCCGCTACATCACCGCGTTCCTGGCGATCACCTCGCGGTAGAACGCCGCGCACAGTTTCGGCGTGCGCTGCTGCGTGGCGTAGTCCACATAGTCACGCCGGTCAGCTTTCCAAAGGTGCGTCGAGTGAGTTTGTCAGTCATCTGGGTGAATCCCTCGCGTCCTATTTGGCCACGATCTTGTACACCTTTCCCACGTCGGTCGTCACGTACAGCTCACCGTCCGCGTCTTCGCCGAAACTCGTTGGGAGCGAGTTGGGGTCGAGGAGGTTAAATTCGCGTTGGTCGGTCGCGATCCCGCCGACCCAGCGAAACGTGCGAATCCACGCAAAGCAGAAGTCCGTGTAGAAATAGGTTCCTTGGAGCGCGGGGATCGCGCTGCCGCGGTACACGTATCCACCGATCACCGAGCAGCCATCATTGCGGCCGTACGCAATGACCGGCAGCGTGAGTCCGCTACGGTTGCACGCTCCGCCGCCGAAACACTCGCTGGCTTCCATGATGCGCCAGCCGAGGTTCTCTCCCCCCACGCTGGTGTGTGACACGGCATCCACTTCTTCGAACGAATCGTCGCCCACGTCCCCGATGTACAGATCGCCGGTCGCCCGGTCGAAGCTGAATCGCCAGGGGTTGCGGAGACCGTAGTTCCAGAGCTCGTGACGGAACACGGGGTCAGAGGCCCAGGGATTGTCCGATGGGATCCCATAGGGGCCACTCGCGCCGACGTCGAGCCGGAGCATGGAGCCGAGCAGCTCGGTGCGGTCCTGCCCGCGGTTATCCGGGTCGCCGCAGCAGCCACCGTCGCCGAGGCTCACATACAGATAGCCATCCGGCCCGTAGGCGAGCATGCCTCCGTTGTGGTCCCCGGTCCGCTGATTGATCGTGAGCAACGTGTCCTCGACGGATGCGTCGGCGACGTCGGGGGTGCCTATGGGCACGTGGAACCGCGACAGGATGGTCACGATCCCCCCCGGGTCTACGTAGTACACGACGAAGCTCCGACTCACTGCGTAGTCGGGCGGGAACGCCATGCCAAGAACTCCCCGTTCGGGGCCGGTGGACACCCGGGACGTGATATCGAGAAACGGCGTTGCGAGGAGGGTTCCGTTCTTGATGATGCGGATCTGTCCGGTCCGCTCGACGACGAACAGCCGGGCCTGATCTCCGGGTGGCGCCGTGACGAACAGCGGGTGGCTCATCCCGGTGGCCACCGTGTCCAGTGCGAGATCGGGTAACACCGGGGGACCGGACCCGCCATCTCCGCCGCACGCGGTGAGCCAGAGGGCCGCCGCCGGCCCGATGGCGGCGATCCTCAGCGCGGGCTGGGTCATGGCGTCACCTCGCTACCGTTCCACGACGTCGAAGTCGGTGACGCTCCCCTCTGCCGTCAGATGCACGAACAGGTACCGCTGGCCGGCGTTCGACGTCACCCGGTAATAGCGGACCTGTGCCACGCTGCCGCCGTGGCGACGAATTCCCCGACCGGACACATCTTCCAGGCCGAGGTAGGTCAGCGCCCCCAATCCGTCGAGCGCCGAGCCGATCCCTCCGGCGAAGTCCTGCTTCGTACCCGGCGTGATATTGGGGGCATTCGCCAAGGTCGTACCGCCTTGTCGTATTGCCTGAAGGGCCGCGACGATCCGTGTGGTGAGGGCCGAGTCCGGATCGGGTATGGGCGTTCGACTACTGGGGAGCGGCCCTACGCGCGCCACGGTGCGTTCGCGTGGCGGCCCTTCGCCTGCCCGCCACACCACGCCGGTCACTGCTACGCGTGGATCC
>JBOHST010000363.1:0-3486 GCA_050733375.1 Gemmatimonadales bacterium | reverse complement strand
TGCGCCCGCACCTGCGCTACCCCCAGGACCTGTTCCAGGCGCAGAGCGACATGTACGCCACCTACCACATGGCCGAGCCGGAGGCGTTCTATCACCGGGAAGATCAGTGGCAAAAGCCGGTGCTCTCACAGGGAGCGGAAACGCAGGATCGCTTCCTCCGGCACATCGTGATGCGCCTGCCCGGCGAGCGCGAGGCGGAGTTCATTTTCATGGTGCCGTTCACGCCGCGGGGCAAGGACAACCTCGCCTCTTGGATGGTGGCGCGGAACGATGGGGAACACTACGGCCAGCTGGTCGTGTATCGCCTGCCGAAGCAGAGCCTGGTGTTCGGACCGACGCAGATCGTCAACCGGATCAACCAGGATGCCGAAATCGCCCGACAGATCTCGCTGTGGGACCAGCGCGGCTCGGAGGTGATCCGCGGCAACCTGCTGGTCATCCCGATCGAGGAGTCGCTGATCTACGTGCAGCCGCTCTACCTGCGCGCTGAAGGGGGGCGCATCCCGGAGCTGAAGCGGGTCGTCGTCGCGCACCAGAATCGAGTCGTGATGGAGGAGACGCTCGAAGGCGGGTTGGCGCGGCTGTTCGGCGGCGTCATCGAGTCCCCCGCGGCGGGGGCGTCACCGACGGCCGTGACGCAGGCCGGCGCGGGACTCGCCGCGGAGCTCGCCCGCCGGGCGTCCGAAGTGTACCAGCGCGCGCTCGAGGCACAGCGCGCCGGCGACTGGGCGCGCTATGGTGAGGAATGGTCCCGGCTGGGAGAGGTGTTGCGTCAGCTGCAGGCGGCCGTGGCAGGCCGGCAACCGTAGCTGGGAGGGGGCTCACGTCCCAACCGCACCCGGGTGACCCACTCGAACGCCTGACGGCGGCGCTCGCCGAGCGCTATGTGATCGAACAAGAGCTCGGCCGCGGCGGGATGGCGACGGTCTACCGGGCGCGCGACCGGAAGCACGACCGTCGGGTCGCGGTCAAAGTGCTCCGACCCGAGCTCGCTGCCTCGCTTGGCACCGCTCGCTTCCTCTATGAGATCAAGTCGGCCGCCGGACTCGTCCACCCCCATATCTTGCCGCTCCACGACTCGGGCGAAGCGGGCGGGTTTCTGTATTACGTCATGCCGTTCGTCGAGGGCGAGTCGTTGCGCGACCGGCTCACCCGGGAGCAGCAGCTGCCGCTGGAGGATGCGCTTCAGATTGCCCGGGCGATCGCGGATGCGCTCGCGCACGCGCACAGCCACGATCTCGTGCACCGCGACATCAAGCCGGAGAACATCCTGTTCGAAGCAGGTCATGCCGTGCTCAGCGACTTCGGCATCGCGCGGGCGATCACCGCCGCCGCCGAAGAACGCCTGACCGCGACCGGCATCGCCATCGGCACACCGGCCTACATGAGTCCCGAGCAGGCCAGTGGGGCCGAGCGCATCGATGGCCGGAGCGACATCTACAGCCTGGGATGCGTGTTGTATGAGATGCTGGCCGGAGAGCCGCCATTCACCGGACCCACCCCGCAGGCCATCCTGGCCAGGCAACTGACGGACCCCGTGCCGGAGCTCCGTCACGTGCGCGACGCGGTGCCGGTCGCGGTGTCGGAGGCGCTGCGGCAGGCGTTGGCGCGCGTACCGGCCGATCGCTTCGCCACGGCCGTTCAATTCGCGGACGCGCTGGCGAGCGACGCGTTGGCGGCGCCGGCCCCCGAGAAATCGATTGCGGTGCTGCCGTTTGCCAACCTGAGTGCCGACCCGGAGAACGAATACTTCAGCGACGGCATGACCGAAGAGATCATCAATGCCTTGAGCCAGGTACCGACACTCCGTGTGGCAGCCCGGACCTCGTCGTTTGAGTTCAAGGAGAAGCACATGTCCATCCCGAGGTTGGGCCGGGAACTCCAAGTCAGCACGGTGCTGGAAGGGAGTGTTCGAAGGGCGGGCAGCAAGCTGCGGATCACGGCACAGCTCATAAACGCGGCGGACGGCTATCATCTCTGGTCCGAGCGCTACGATCGGGAGATGGCGGACGTGTTCGCGATTCAGGAAGAAATCGCGCAATCGATAGTGGACACGCTCAAAGTGAAGCTCCTGGGGCGGGAAGATTCGCCGATCGTCAAACTGGGCACAACGGACCTCGAAGCCTACCATCTGTACCTGCAAGGCGCGCACTTCTGGCGCAACGCCTTGCCCTTGAAAGCGATCAAGTGTTTCGAAGCCGCCATCGAACGCGACCCACAATACGCCCATGCCTTTGCCGGGCTGGCCGATGCCTATTGTCTGCTGGGCAGTCATGGGCACCTACCCTCCACAGTCGCCCTGTCCAAGGCGAGGGCAGCGGCCGATCGCGCCATAGCGATCGCGGATCGCCTGGCCGAAGGCCACAAATCGCGCGGTCTCGCCGAGCTCTTCTTTGGGTGGGACTTCCCCCTCATGGAACGCGCGCTCAGGCGGGCGATTGCCCTGAACCCGCAGCATGCCAATGCCCACGCCTGGCTCGGCGTCGGTCTGGCGCTGCTCGGTCGACTGGACGAGGCGGGCGTCGAGGTACGTCGGACCCAACAGCTCGAGCCCATCCTGAACAATCCGCTGGTCGCTCTCGTCCACATCTGCACGCATGACTACGATCGCGCGATCGACGCGTGCCGCCGGGCGCTGGAAATCAATCCGACATCGGTGGCCGGGCTCTGGGTAATCGGGGTGGCCTACTCCCTGAAGCGAGAATACGCGGCCGCCATCGCGGCCCTCCAACAGGCCGTGGCCCATTCGCAGCGGAGCCCGGACATGCTCATGGAGCTCGGCGCCGCCTCTGCGCAAGCGGGGCAGACCGCTGAGGTGAAACATGTGCTCGACGAGCTCCGTCAGCGGGCGGCGCAATCCTATGTCCCGCCGATCTGTTTCGCGAAGATCCACATGCACACGGGGGAGTTGGAGGAGGCGTTCGCGTGGTTTGCGCGCGCGCTGGATGATCGCAACGCGCAAGCGGTGTGGGTGGCCGTCTGGCCCGGCGTCGAACACGTGCGCGCGGACCCGCGGTTCGCGGCCCTACTGAAGCAGCGGGGGTTGGGAGTGCTGCTGGGCGAGGCGTCGCCTCGGACGGCGAGCCACGGCTGTTGAGCCGCGACGGTTACGGACTCTCGCCGACGTTCCCTCGGCGCAACCCGATCGAGACGCCGAGGTGGTAGACGATGAGATTCGCTTCGCTATTCACGGGGTCCACGAGGAGTTGGTTGCCGCTGATGGTCACGCGTTCCTTGGTCACGTAGGTCACCCGCCCATTCTTGAGGTAGCGCGCCCCGATATCCAGGAGCAGCGGGAGGCGGCTATTCACGCGGACCAGGACGCCGCCGCCAAACTCGCTCGAGAAGGTTGCATCAGAGTGGTTCGTGGTGCTGGCGAACTGCTGGTTGTTCTGGTCGGTGCCCTCGACGCCGGACGTGGTCGTAAAGAACGAGCCGCCCACGGTGCCGAACCCGTAGACCTGCAGCGCCCCCTGACCGATCGTC
>JBOHST010000362.1:0-7333 GCA_050733375.1 Gemmatimonadales bacterium | reverse complement strand
CGGGTGCTGGGCGCCGGCGCATGGACCGGCCTCGCCGTGGGGGGACTCTCCGTTGGAGAACCGAAGTCGCTGATGTACGAAACGCTGGAGATTCTCGAGCCCCGACTCCCCACACTCCTGCCCCGTTATCTTATGGGCGTGGGGTTTCCCGAGGATCTCGTGGAGGCGGTGGAGCGCGGCGTGGACCTGTTCGACTGCGTCGCGCCGACTCGCATGGGCCGCAACGGCGCGGCGTTTACCGCCGACGGCCCGCTGAACATTCGGAACGCGGTGCATCGCGCCGACCCGCGACCGCTCGACCCTACGTGCGACTGCGAGACGTGTACGACGTTCTCGCGCGGCTACCTGCGGCACCTGACCGCCGCGGAGGAGCTGCTGGGCCTCAGGCTCTTGTCGCTGCATAACGTCCGCTACCTGATCCGGCTCGCCGGCGACATGCGCCAGGCGATCGGCTCGGGCAACTTCAGCGCGTGGGCCGCCGCGTGGCGCCAGCGCTACCTGCAACCGGAACCCGCATGACACCGTCCTTGCTCGCCGCGCTCTTCGCCCCGTCCGGTCAGGGCGGCTCTGGTCTCAGCGTGCTGCTGTTCCAGGTCGCCTTGATCTTCGGGATCTTCTACTTCCTCATCATCCGGCCCCAGCGGCGCCAGCAGCAGCGGCACAAAGAGCTGCTCGCGGCACTGCAAAAGGGTGACCACGTGATCACCTCCGGGGGGATCGTCGGAGAAGTGCTGCATTTGAAAGAGAACGAAATCACGATCCGGAGCGGCGAGTCGAAGCTCGTGGTGCTCCGCATGAACATCGCGAACGTGGTGAATCGCGCGGAGGCGGAGAAGCCGGCGTGACCGTCCGGAAGCTCCACCTGTTGGGTTCCCCGGTGCTGCGCCAGCGTGCCGAGCCGGTCGCGGCGGTGGACGATGAGGTGCGCCGCCTCGTGGACGACCTGTTCGAGACGATGTACGCCGCGAAGGGCGTGGGGCTCGCCGCCAACCAGGTCGGCCTGGCGCGTCGCGTCGCGGTGGTGGACGTGGGCGAAGAGACGCCGGCGCCGCTGGTGCTGATCAATCCGCGAATCGTGCGACACAGCGCCGAAACCGAGGTCGCCGAGGAAGGCTGCCTCTCGATCCCGGAGATCTTCGGCGACATCGAGCGGCCGGTGCAGGTCGTCGTCGAGGCGCTGGACCGGGACGGCCGGCCGGTGCACCTCGAGACGGACGGCTATCAGGCCCGGGCCATCCAGCACGAGATCGACCACCTGGACGGCGTCCTGTTCCTCGACCATCTGTCGGCGGTGAAACGCGGGCTGCTGCTCGCCAAGTGGAAGCGGCTCCGCAAAGGCGAGACCGGCTATACCAAGGAGGTGACGCCGCAGCCGGCAGGCGAGCTCTGATGGTGGTCGTCTTCTTCGGGACTCCCGAGTTCGCGGTGCCGTCGCTCCTCGCCCTGGTGGGTGAAGGGTTCGACGTCCGCGCGGTGATCACCCAACCCGATCGCCCGCAGGGACGTTCCCGCTCCACCCTCGTCCCGCCGCCGGTGAAGATCGCCGCGCAGAGCGAAGGCCTCGAGGTCTTGCAGCCAGAGCACGCCTCCGACCCGGAACTGCTCCGGACCGTCGAACACATCGCGCCCGATGTGGGCGTCGTCGTCGCGTACGGGCACATCCTCAAGTCGGAGCTGCTCCAGATCCCGCGCCGCGGGATGGTGAACGTCCACCCGTCCCTCCTCCCCGAGCTGCGCGGCGCGGCGCCGATCGAGTGGGCCATCCTGAACGGCGACGAGACGACCGGCGTGACCATCATGCGATTGGACGCGGAGCTGGACGCGGGGCCGATCCTGCACCGCCTGCCGCATCGCATCGACCCCGGCACGACGGGGGGCGAGCTGTCGGATCACCTCGCGGAGCTGGGGGCGCAAGCGCTGGTCGAGGCGCTGTCGCTGTGGGAACGGGACGGCCTCCGGCCGGTGCCGCAGGACCATGTGCTCGCGACCTACGCCCCGAAGCTCACGCGTGAGATCGCCCACATCGACTGGTCCAAGCCGGCCGACGTGATCGTGCGCCAGACGCTCGCGCTCGACCCGCGCCCAGGCGCCTGGACCGAGCTGGACCGGCACGAGGTCAAATTGTTCGAAGGGAGCGTCGCCGCGGGGTCCGGGGCGGCGGGCGACGTGCTCCCCGCCGATGACCGGTTGGTGATCGCGGCGGGGTCGGGCGCCGTGGAGGTGGCGGAGGTGCAACCGGCCGGCAAGACCCGCATGTCCGCCGCCGAGTGGATTCACGGCCGCGGCGTGACCGCCGGTCGGCGCTTCGAGTGAAGCCGCCGCTTCCCCGGCTGCATGCCATCACGGACGAGCGCGTCGCGCGCCGGTCGGACGTCGCAGCCGTTGCCGGCGCGCTCGCCGGGGCCGGCCGCGCCGCCGTGGCACTCCACGCCCGCGGGGCCCGAATCACCGGGCGCGAGCATTTCACGCTCGCGTCGCAATTCGGCCGCCTGGGGGCGGCGCTGTTCGTGAACGACCGCCTCGACGTGGCCCTCGCCGTTCACGCGAGCGGTGTCCAGCTGGGCCGCGGGAGTCTCCCGCCGACCGAGGCGCGACGGCTCAACGCCGCCTGGTGGATCGGCCGCTCGGTGCATTCGATGGACGAGGCCCGCTCCGCATTGGTCGAGGGAGCCGACTATCTTCTGGCAGGTCCCGTGTACGCCACCGCCACTCATGCGGCGGCGGCGCCGCTCGGTGTGCGGTGGCTCGCGGAGATCGCGGGCGTCGGTCTACCGGTGATCGCCATCGGCGGCGTCACGCCGGCGCGCGTCCGGGACCTCCGCGAGGCGGGCGCGCACGGCGTGGCCGCGATTCGGGCCCTCTGGGACGCGACCGACCCGGCCCGCGCCGCCCAGGAGATGCTGATGGCCATGGACGACACATGACCGCCACCGCCACGATCGACGTCACCGTCAACGGCGCGCCACGCGGCGTGCCCGCAGGCGCCACCCTGCTCGAGCTGCTCGAGCACTTGGGGCTCGACCCGCGGGTCGTGGTGGTGGAGCACAATCGCGCGATCGTGCGCCGCCCCGCACTGGGCGCCGTGCGCATCGCCGCGGGCGACGTCATCGAGCTGGTGCATTTCGTGGGAGGCGGGTGACCATGACGACCGCCGTGGAGCTGGTGAAGGACACGCCGTTTACGATCGGCGGGCGGACGTTCCAGTCCCGCCTGATGGTCGGCACGGGGAAATACCGCAGCAACGACGAGATGGTGCGCGCGATCGAGGCGAGCGGCGCCGAGATCGTCACGGTCGCCGTGCGCCGCGTCAACCTCGACCGCACCCGGGACGAGAGCCTGCTCCATTATCTCGACCCCAAACGGTTTTTCCTGCTCGCCAACACCGCCGGCTGCTATACGGCGGAGGACGCGATCCGCTACGCGCGGTTGTCGCGGGAAGCGGGGTTCAACGAATTCGTGAAGCTCGAAGTGATCGGGGACCAGGAGACCCTGCTCCCGGACGTCGCCGGGCTGCTCGAGGCGACGCGCGTGCTGGTGAAGGAAGGCTTCAAGGTCCTCGCCTACACGAACGAAGACCTGATCGTCGCACTGCGGCTCGAGGAGGCCGGCGCCGCGGCGGTGATGCCGCTCGCGTCGCCGATCGGGAGCGGACTCGGCCTGCTCAATCCGTTCAGCGTCCGCACCATCAAGCGGCGGCTCGCGGTGCCCGTGGTGGTGGACGCGGGCGTGGGAACCGCATCGGACGCGTGCGTCACGATGGAACAGGGAGTGGACGGCATCCTCATGAACACGGCGCTCGCCGCCGCGCGCGACCCGGTGGCAATGGCGCATGCGATGCGACTCGCCGTGGAAGCCGGACGGGCGGCGTTTCTGGCCGGCCGCATGCCGCGCCGCGAGGTGGCCATGCCCTCCTCGCCGGCCGAAGGGATGCTGGATTAACGGCTCGACCGCCGCACGGCGCGCGGCCCTCGACATCCTGCGGGTCGTTCGCGCCGGCGCCCACTTTGCCGCGGCCCGCGACCAGGCCGTAGCGGGGCTGCCGGACCGCGACCGGCGGCTGGCCCACGAGCTGTCGGCCGGCGTGCTGCGGGGCCAGCGCGCGCTGGATCGCGAGCTCGACATCGAGCGGGCCGATCCGCGATTGCACGACATCCTGCGACTGGGCGCATATCAGCTGCGTCGCCTGAGTCGCGTACCGGCACACGCCGCCGTTTCCACCAGCGTCGCCCTCGCCCGCGAAGTCGTGGGGGAGGCGGCGGCGCGCTTCGTCAATCAGGCCTTGCGGCGGGTCGCCCGCGACGACGGCCATTCACGGCCGGGCTCCGTGGACACGCACCCGCCGTGGCTGGCCGGGCGGTGGCGGCAGCGTTTTGGGCCCGAAGAGACGCGACGGCTGCTGGCCTGGAACGACGTGCGGCCGCCGCTCACGCTGCAGCCCGCCCGATGGGATCTCGCCACGCTGCGTCGCACGCTCGTGGACGCAGGGGTCGCCGTTGGCGAGGCGCCGTTCGGCGCGGGCCTGCGAATCGGCTCCGGGCATCCGCGGACGCTCCCGGGGTACGAGGAGGGCGGTTTCTTGGTGCAGGACCCGGCGCAGGCGCTCGTGGTCCGATTCGCCGCCATTCCAACCGGCGCCGCGGTGTACGATGCCTGCGCCGCGCCCGGCGGCAAGGCGGTGGCGCTGGCGACAGCGGGGGCCCGCGTAACCGCGGGCGATATTCGCCGGGAGCGCCTCGACCGGTTGTACGACAACGTGCGCCGTGCCGGAGTGGCGGTGCACGGCGTGGCGGCGGATCTTCTGGCGGCGCCGTTCCGCGCCGGCAGCTGGGATGCCGTGCTGGTGGACGCCCCGTGCACCGCCACCGGCTCGATGGCCCATCACCCGGACGCCCGCTGGCGGCTGACGCCCGGCGCGATCGAGCGCATCGCCGGACGCCAGACCGCGCTGCTCGACGCCGCAGCCCATTTGGTTCGTCCCGGCGGCGTGTTGGTGTATGCGACCTGCTCGATCGAGCCGGAGGAGAACGAGCGACAAGTGGAGGAGTTCCTGCAGCGTCATACCGCATTCGCGCGCCGGCCCGAGCCCGGCGGCGTTCCGGCCCAGCTGCTGACGAGCGCCGGCGATTTCCAGTCGCTCCCGCAGCGGGACGGCGTCGACGGCGCCTACGCGGCGCGGTTGGGCCGGAGCGCCTGATGCGGTTCCGCCGCCGCATGCCCCCACTGCGCGAGTGGCATTGGCCGCGGTGGCGGCTGCCGCCCCTCCCCGACATCGAGCGGGAGCAGGCGCTGCGCTGGGCATTCTGGCTCTTCGTGGCGGGCCTGACCGGTTACCTGATCGCGGCCATATTCGTGTTTCCCGCGCCGCTCATCCCGCGCCATCTGGTCGTGCCGCGCGTGCTCGGCCTCCCCCTGACGGAAGCGCGACGCGACATCGCCGCCGCGCGCCTCGGCACGATCGACAACGGTTCCGAGCCGCACTACTCGGCGCCGATCGGGACCGTGATCTGGCAGGACCCGCCGCCCGGCCTCGAGGCGCCGGCCAACCTGCGCGTGGCGCTGGTCGTGAGCGCCGGCCCGCCGCGCGTGGCGGTGCCGGATGTCGCGGGGCTGGACGTCGAGCTGGCGCGGCGACTTATCATCGCCGCCGGACTTACGGTCGGTCAGGTCGAGACGGTGCAGGCTGCGGTCCCCACCGGACTCGCAATGGTGACGCGTCCGCCCGCCGCCACCACGGTCGCGCCGGGGACGCGCGTCGCGTTGGTGGTGAGCCGCGGCGCGCCGACCATATCGGTGCCGGACCTCATGGGCCTGTCGCCGGTGGATGCCCGGGTCCGGCTGGAGAATGCGGGGCTCGAGCTGGGCGGCGTCACGCGCCGTCGCACGCCCGAGGCCACACCGGGCACGATCATCGCCCAACGGCCGGCCGCGGCCACCCTCGCCGCGCCCGGCACCCTGGTGGAAATCGTTGTCGCGCGGAGTCCCTGATGAGCGGCTCGATCCGTATCGCCCCCAGCATCCTGTCGGCCGACCTCCTGCGGCTCTCCGATCAGGTGCGCGCCGTGCTCGACGGCGGGGCGGACTGGCTCCACGTTGACGTGATGGACGGCCGGTTCGTGCCGAATCTCACGTTCGGGGCGTCGATGGTCGCTGCGCTGCGTCGGCTCACCGACAAGCCCATCGACGTTCACCTGATGGTGGTCGAGCCGGAGCGCTACATCGAGCCGATGGCCCACGCCGGGGCGTCGGTGCTGACCTTCCACCCCGAGGCCACCGTGCACGTCCAGGGTCAACTCGCCGAAGTGCGACAACGCGGCATGCTGGCCGGGCTGGCGCTGAACCCGGCGTCGCCGCTCTCCCTGGCGGAAGAGGTCGTCGGCGACGTCGACCTGCTCCTGCTCATGAGCGTGAACCCGGGGTTCGGCGGTCAGCGCTTCCTCGCGGCCGTGACCGAGAAGATCGGGCGCGCACGGGCCCTGCTCACGGCCCGCCGATCGCGCGCGTTGCTCGAGGTGGACGGCGGGATCGGGCCCGACACCATCGCCGCCGCGCACGCGGCCGGCGCGGACACCTTCGTCGCCGGACAGGCCGTGTTCGGCAGCGACGACCCAGGCCGCGCGGTGGGCGAGCTGCGGCGGCGCTGCGCGGTGATGGTCTGATGGACCGGCGTCGCTGGACCCTCGCCGCCGGGATCACGATGGCCGCGGTCTTCGTGGTGGTCCTCGTGATCCGCATTCTCCCGGAGATCGCGCTGGTGGGCGTCGGGTCGCGCGCACCCGAGTTCCAGGCGGTGGATCTGCGCACCGGTCGGCCGGCGACGTTGGCCGACTATCGCGGCCGCGTCATCCTGCTCAACGTCTGGGCGACCTGGTGCCAGCCGTGCCGCATCGAGATGCCCGCCATGGAGCGGCTGTCGCGGGCGCTCGCGGGCACCGACTTCCGGATCGTCGCGGTGAGCGTGGACGAGGACGACTCGTCGGTGGTGAACGCCTTCGCGCAGGAGCTGGGGCTCACCTTCGACATCCTCCACGACCGGTCGGGGATGATCCAGCGCGACTACCAGACGACCGGCGTCCCCGAAAGCTTCGTCATCGACCGCCACGGCATGATCGTCAAGAAGGTGATCGGGGCTGCCCAGTGGGACGGACCGGTGAACCAGATCCTCATCCGGCGGTTGCTCGATGACCGCTAGCCCGCGGCGCGGCTTCTTCCGCAACTGGGGGCTCAAGCTGGCCGCCCTGTTCCTCGCCCTGATGTTGTACGTGGCCGTGGCGGCGCAGGAGCAGTACACGGAGCAGTTCACGATGCGGCTCGAGGTGCACGCACCCCCCGGCCG
>JBOHST010000361.1:0-5457 GCA_050733375.1 Gemmatimonadales bacterium | reverse complement strand
CTCGCGATGCTCGAGCTGAACATCCTCACCGAAGAGATGAAGCAACGGCGGCTGGGCGCGCTCGAAGCCACCGCGCTGCTCGAGCGGGTGATGGCGGAGATCGACGTCGCCGTGTTCGCGTTCGACGAGACCGAGGCGCTGCGGCTCGTGAACCGCAGCGGCACGCGCCTGCTGGCGCAACCGGCCGAGCGACTGCTGGGGCGCCGGGCGGAGGACCTCGGGTTGGGAGACTGCCTGCGCGGCGATGCGCCGCGCGTGCTGGAGCTCGAGTTCCCCGCCGCCCGCGGGCGCTGGGAAGTGCGGCGCGGCGGCTTTCGCCAGGGCGGACTGCCGCACCAGTTCATCGTCCTCGCGGACGTCAGCCGCACGCTGCGCCAGGAGGAGCGCCAGGCGTGGCAGCGGCTGATCCGGGTGCTCGGCCATGAGATCAACAACTCGCTGACGCCGATCAAATCGGTGGCGCAGCGGCTGCAGGCCCTGTCGTTGGGAGAGGAGGCGCGGCGCGGGCTCGATCTGATTGCCGGACGCAGCGAATCCCTGACGCGATTTCTTGCTGGTTACGCCAGGCTGGCACGCCTCCCGCCCCCGAAGCTCGGGCCGGTCGATGTGCAGGCGTGGGTGCAGCGCGTCAGCCGGCTCGAAACGCGGCTGCCGGTGGAGGTGGTGCACGGCCCGGCGCGCGCCCTCCAGGCCGACGGCGACCAACTCGATCAGCTGCTGATCAACCTCATGACCAACGCTGTGGATGCGTCGCTCGGCACCGGCGGCGCGGTGCGGGTGCGGTGGGAGGTGACGGGGGGAGGATCCGAGCTCGAAGTCGTCGTGGAAGACGACGGCCCTGGCCTGCCGGAGACCGCGAACCTGTTCGTGCCGTTTTTTACGACCAAACCGCAAGGCACCGGGATCGGCCTGGTGCTGTCGCGCCAGATCGCCGAAGCACACGGGGGCCGGCTCACGCTCGCCAACCGGCGCAACGGTCAGGGCTGCGAGGCGCGGCTGCGGCTCCCGCTGTAGCGCCTACGCGTACCGCGCCACGGCCATCATGATGAGGGAGATCGCCAGCAGCGCCGCCGTCCAACGCGCACCGGTCGCCATCCGCTTGGACAATGCCGCCAGCTCGGGCGTCGGCCCCTGCATGGTCTGCATCACCACACCGAGCCGTCGCGCCGCCGGCAAGGTCACGGTCACGCCGATCCCGAATCCGACCAGCGCCGCGATACCCCCGATGGTATAGGCGAGCCCCATCGGTGTGCCGATCCACACCGGATCGAAGCCGCCCGACATGAGCCAGTAGAGCCGGAACCCCGAGAGCACGGTCACTGCGGCGACGAGGATGATGATGGGCGAGAAGCGCCGCTCCATCAGGCGCTTCATCACCTCTGCACCGGCCGGCCCCGCCGCTCGCACGCTCGGACCGAGGAAAATGGCGACGAAGAGGGCGCTCCCAACCCAGAATGCACCTAACGCCACGTGCAGCAGGCGCAGTACGATCAGCTCGACGTGCATTGGCGCTCCGTCTTGTTGAGGGAGAACGCTCGCGAACTCATCCCCGCAGCGCCGCGAACAAGCCGATCACGGCGATCACGAGACCGAGGGCGATCTTCACCGCCGCGGCCGCGGCGCGGCCCAGCAACGCACCCCAACCGGCACGCACCGCGGTCGCGGTGGTCGCGGACCGCGTGTACTCGAACAGCATCGCGCCGGCGAACGAGCCGACGAACGCGCCGATCACGCTGCCGATGATGGGGACGGGGACACCGACCACCGCGCCGACGATGCCGCCGAACAGCGCGCCCCACCCTGCCCGGTTCGATCCGCCGTAGCGCTTCGTGAGCCGGAATCCGACCCACATTTCGATGACCTCACCCACGAACGCCAGCACGAGCACGACCGCGATCGTCGCCACGCCGACCGTACGGAAGTCCGTATACCACCCATACCCGACGACACCGGCCACCATCACCCACAGGCCGGGCAGCCCGAGAGGGACGAGGACCAGCCCGATGATGAAACACAGCCCCAGCAATAGCGCGGCGATATGGCCTCAACGCGTCGGATGAATCGGAATGTGCCGGAGCCGGGTGATGCTCCGCAAGGAGGCTTACATTCATGCGATGCAGGCGATACGCATCCACGCCGTTGGTGGACTGGAAGCGCTCCGGCTCGAGGACGTCCCGCAACCAGTTCCCGGCCCCGGTCAGGTGCTGATCAAGATCGAGGCAGCCGGCGTCAACTACATCGACGTCTACCAACGATCCGGCCAGTACCGCCTCGCGACTCCGTTCACGCTCGGCCAGGAGGCGGCGGGCGTCGTCGTTGCCGCGGGTCCAGGCGTCAGCGACGTGCAGCCGGGCACCCGCGTGGCCTACACCGGCGTTCAGGGCGCGTACGCGGAGTTCGCGGCGGTGCCGGCCGACCGGGTGGTGCAGCTGCCCGAAGCGCTGAGCACGCAGCACGGCGCCGCCGCGATGCTGCAGGGGATGACGGCGCACTACCTCGCCTGCTCGACCTATCCGCTGAAGCCCGGCGACACGTGCGTGGTTCACGCCGCCGCCGGAGGCGTGGGGTTGCTGCTGTGCCAGATCGCGAAGCGGCGTGGGGCGCGCGTCATCGGTACCGTCTCGACCGCCGCTAAGGCGGCATTGGCGCGCGCGGCGGGAGCCGACGAGGTCATCCGCTACACGGAACAGGATTTCGAGGCTGAGGTGAAGCAGCTCAGCGACGGAGTGGGAGTGCAGGTCGTGTACGACTCGGTGGGGAGGGCGACGTGTGAGAAGGGACTGAACGTGCTGGCGCGACGCGGCATGATGGTGCTGTACGGCCAATCGAGCGGTCCGGTGGCGCCGCTCGACCCGCAGGTCTTGAGCCAGAAGGGGTCGCTCTACCTGACCCGACCCACGCTCCAGCACTACATCGCGACGCGCCCCGAGCTGCTGGCGCGCGTGGGAGAGGTGCTGGAATGGATCGCCGCCGGTGCACTGCGGCTGCGCATCGGTCTCGAGCTCCCGCTGGCCCAGGCCGCCGAGGCGCACCGGCAGCTCGAGGGTCGGCAGACGACGGGCAAGGTGCTGCTGCTCCCCTGAGAAGCAGCACGCGTGTCGCGCGGCGTTTCACTTCCTATGGTCCTGCTCTCTCTCTATCATCCACTCCCATGCCGGACGCCATCGCGGCCCTGACGGCCGCCGTCGCCGACCGCTATACGGTTGAGCGGGAGCTGGGCCGCGGGGCGACCGCGACCGTCTATCTCGCGGAAGACCGCAAACATCGCCGCCCGGTGGCGCTCAAGGTGCTGCGCCACGACGTCGGGTCGCAGCTCGGCGCGGAGCGGTTCCTGCGGGAAATCACCATCGCCGCGCAGCTCTCCCATCCGCACATCCTGCCGTTCATCGATTCGGGCGAAGCCGCCGGCCTGCTCTATTACATCACGCCGTACGTGCCGGGGGAGTCCTTACGGCAGCGACTCGATCGCGAGCACCAGCTCCCGGTGCGCGACGCCGTGCGCTTCGCGCGCGAAGTGGCGGCGGCACTGGACTACGCGCACCGCCAGGGCTTTATCCACCGCGACGTGAAGCCCGAGAACATTCTCCTGTCCGACGAGCACGCCGTGGTCGCGGATTTCGGCATCGCGCGGGCGATCGCCGAGGCGGGCGGCGACGTCATCACGGAGCGCGGGCTCACCGTCGGCACGCCGGCCTACATGAGTCCCGAGCAGGCGAGCGCCGAACGGGAGCTCGACGCCCGCAGCGATCTGTACAGCCTCGGGTGTGTGCTGTTCGAGATGCTCGCCGGAGAACCGCCATTCACCGGCCCCAACGCGCGCCGCATTCTGGCCCGCCAGGTGAGCGAACGGCCGCGGCCGCTGCGCAGCGCACGCCCCGAGACGCCGGCCGCGGTCGAAGCGGCGGTCGCCTGCGTGCTCGCCAAGGATCCGCTGGAACGGTTCGCGACCGCGGCCGAATTCGCCGCGGCGCTGGAAGGCGGCCGTGATGGCGCGACGCGCCCCAGCCTGGGCGCGACGCGATTCATCGCGGTCCTGCCGTTCGAGAACGCGAGCCCCGACGAGGGGCTCGAATACCTGAGCGACGGCATCACCGACGAACTGATCAGCGCCCTCACCAAGGTCGAGGGCCTGCGGGTGGCGTCGCGGACGTCGGTGTTCGCGCTCAAGGGCCGGCCCCAGGACGTGCGGGCCACCGGCGCGCTGCTCGGCGTGTCGGCGGTGCTCGAGGGCACGGTACGGCAGGCCGGCGGCCGGCTGCGCGTCACCGCGCGCCTCACCGCCACCGATGACGGCCGCCACCTCTGGTCGGAGCGCTACGATCGCAAGCCGGGAGACGTGTTCGCGATCCAGGACGACATTTCCCATACCATCGTCAGCACGCTGCGCGCATCCTTCCTCGCCGATCTGGCCGAGCCCGCGGCCAAGCCACACACCGACAACCTCGAGGCGTACGCCCTGTACCTGAAGGGGCGGTTCAGCTGGAACAAGCGCACGTGGGAGGGCGCGACCGAGGCGATCGGCTATTTCGAACAGGCCCTCGCCCTCGATCCGCGCTACGCCCAGGCGTACGCGGGCCTGTCCGACGCCTACGCGCTGCAGGTGGACTATCGCAGCGTTCCGGTGCGTGAGGGGTTCGAGCGGGCGAAGGCGTACGCCCGCCGCGCGCTCGAGCTGGACCCGACGCTCGCCGAGGCCAATACGTCCCTGGGCTGGGTGCTCTTCATTTATGACTGGGACTGGGACGGTGCGGCGGCGGCGTTCCGCCGCGCCATCGAGCTCGATCCCAGTTACGCGACGGCGCATCAGTGGTACGCCTTCGCGGTGATGACGCAGCGCAGCATCGACCAGGCCCTGGTGGAGGGGCACACCGCGTTGGAGCTCGACGCCGCTTCGGTGTCGATCCGGCGATCGCTCGGCTGGCTGTACTACTACGCGCACCGCTACGACGACGCGCTGCGTCACTTACGCCGCGCGATCGCGATGGATCCGACCTCGGAGGAGAATCACCGGATGCTGGGGCTGGTGTGCGCGCAGCTCGGGGCCCACGACGAGGCCGAGCGCGCGCTGAACCAGGCCGTATTGCTGTCGCCGGAGTCCGCTTATGCGATCGCGGGGCTCGGCTACCTCCACGCCGTCAGCGGGAACCGGGCGGCGGCGGAAGCGGTGCTGCAGCAGCTCGCGACGCGGCGCCAGACGGGCTATGTCTCGCCCGTCGCGTTTTGCAAGGTGTACGCGGGACTGGGCGACGCCGACCACGCGTTTGAGTGGCTCGAGCGGGCCTACGCCGATCGCCGCGGGTGGCTCGCCTATCTGAAAGTGGAGCCGGTGCTCGACCGCCTCCGGACCGACCCGCGGTTTACCGAGCTGGTGCGGCGCATGCGGTTGTAAACCGCGCTCAGCCGATCCCCCGCACCTGCTCCTGGAGGACGAGCCGCTCGAGCTTCTCGACCGGCAGC
>JBOHST010000360.1:0-2263 GCA_050733375.1 Gemmatimonadales bacterium | reverse complement strand
GAAGCGAGGATCGCCAGATTGAGCGCGACCGGGGTGATGCGCCGCGGATTGTCGATCAAACGGATCCAGGGATGTCGCGCCCCGTAGGCCTCCAGGATCGCCCGCGTGCGATCCTCGCTCATGCCGTCCACGACGAGGACTTCCAGTCGATCCTGCGGGTAGTCGCTCTGGAGGATCGAGTCGAGGCAGGAGCCGATGTAGTGCTCTTCATTGCGGCACGGAACGATGACGGTGACCCGTGGCTGGCTGGTCGGGGGCATCGGGCTACCGCTCAGGGGACGTGGAGCCGGCGGTGACGACGCCAGCGCCGGCCGGGGCATCTGAGGGGCGCCGGCGGAGCACGGTTTGGTACAGCCCAATCAATCGCGCTGTGATCGCCTCCTCGGCGAGCGGTGCGACCGCAATTCGCCCGGCAACCCGTTGGCCGCGTCGCAGCACTCGCTCCAAACCCGCGGCGATGGTCTCGGGGCGCTCGTCGGGGCACAGCTCGCACCCTTCGATCCCCTTGAGGCGCTCCGCCACGTCACCGATCGGAACCGACACGACCGGCAGATCGCACGCGAGCGCTTCCTTGACGACGTTTGGAGAGCCCTCCTGCATCGAGGTGAAGACGAATGCGTCGCAGGCGTTCATGTAGAGCGGGATGTCGCTATGCGACACCCCCCAGGCGACGACCAGCTCGGCCGGAAGCCTCTGATTGAGCAGGTCGACGGCTGCCTTGGCCAGTGGGTAGCGCTTGCGCGGCTGGTCCGGGTTTCCGGCGAACAGCACCAGGCGCTTGTCGAGCGGCCAGCCGAGGCGGCGACGCGCCTCGTCGCGCGGCACGCACCGAAACAGCTCGAAATCGAGTCCAGAGGGCAAGACGAGCACTGGCGCAGCGGTCCGGAAGTACGCTTTCATGTGCTCCGACACCACGACGACCGCATCCGCTCGTTTGGCCACCAATCGTGCCACGAGTTGCGAGATCCTTCCGGCGATCGTGTAGCGGCCGTCCTCGCCCACGATGCCGAGGATATCGCTGCCGCGGAACGTCACCACCAGCGGCAAACGCCGGGGCAGGGCCAGGGCTCCGCTTTGGCCGAACTGCGCGTGGACCAGGTCGTAGCGCCCGGACCGAATCATGGGGCGCACCTGGGCCCAGGCCTTCGCGTAGTTCCAAAGTCGTTTGGCGCCGCGGAACTGGAAGACGTCCACCTGGACTCCGGCGCGCTGGAGAAACTCCGCCTGTCGTTTGACGAAATGCGTCGTCTGCGGCTGCCCCGGCTGCGGCCATCCGGCGGTGATCATCAGCACCCGGATCGGCGGGTGCGCGGTTCGGTTCGACGCCGGCATCTCGGGAGCCGTCATGCTCGGTGGACCGGCAGCGCCGGGGGTTCCGGGACGGGGGCCGGTCGGGCCGCGGGACCCTCCGCCGGTGCGGCCGTGGCCGTGCGGCCGCGCCGCCTGCCCCTCAACAATTCGCCGATACCCTGGACCCACTCTCCGACCGCAGGCCAGCGGTCATCCGGTTGCCAGGTCTCGGAGTGGGTCCCGCGTGGCTGGCGGCCCAGCAGCTCGCGGGCCCCTTGCATGATGGTCGGATAGCGCCCGGGATAACCCGCCGGCGCGCCGGCGAGGATGTAGAGAAATCGCTTGACGTCGCCCCACACCCAACGCAGGATCACGCCGGTCGCGTATCCCGTCCGGCGCTCGACCGGGCGGCCCTGCAGGATCTCCGCCCACCACTGCGGAAAGTCCGCGCCCGCCGACACGGCCAGCTGGAGCGACCCCCAGAACCGGCCGTTCACTTCGATGAAGTACGGCGAGTGCACGCCGTCGTCGCGAAACTCGACCATGGCTGGCCCGTGCCATTGCAAGGCGGTGAGGAGACGCTCTGCCGGCGCGAGCAATCGCGGATCCAGCGGGGCCGAGCGGCGCAGGCTGCTGCCCGATCCCGACGGCCTGACGTCACGCAGACGCTCGTGGGCGAACCAGGCGACTGCACGCCCGCGATCGCACAGCGCGAAGACGCCCTTGCCTTGACCGGGGACGAATCCCTGGATGATGGGCCACTGGCCGCCCTGGCGCCGGGCCTGCACGGCCGCCACGAGTTCGGCCATGTCTTTTGCGTAGCCAGGACCAGGATCCGCGACGAATCCGGTCCCGTCCCACGCGTTGCTGAATCGCGCTTTCACGACGCATGGAAAACCGAGCTCCGATGCGGCCTGTCGTGCGTCTTCCATGGAGGCCGGGACACGGGTGGGAGGTGCATCAACCCGGCAGG
>JBOHST010000359.1:0-5645 GCA_050733375.1 Gemmatimonadales bacterium | reverse complement strand
GGTTGCGATTCTACGAGGACGCCGAGCTCGCGGAGCTGGGGCGGAAGGCGGGCTTTGAGGAGGTCCTAGTGGTGCGGCGAAATCTGGAGCCCTTCGCGCGGGACGCGGGCGTCCCGGAAGAGCACGTACCGCTCTTCGCCGGCGCGACGCGATTCCTGCTCGCTCGAAGGGGGACGTCGCGTCGCGGCGGAGTACCGCATCGTGCAACGCGTCGCTAAGTTAGGAGCCCGTACGCCACCGTAGCTCAATAGTCGAGTCCTCATGCAACGATGCCTCGTTCCACTTTCGGCTGCAGGCGCCGCCGTTCTCGCGGCCGCGATGGTCCACCGAGCGCAGGGCGCGCCGGCCCCCCTCGACTCCTCGCAGGACCCCTGCCGACTCGTCAGCCGTGGCGAGGCAGCCGCCCTCCTGGGCAGCGCTGAGCTGCTGATCGTGGGGGACACTGCAACCTTCGAGCGTGGCCGGGGCGACCATGAATTCAAGAGCTGCACTTATCACAGCGATAGGCTCGGGCTCGAAGTAAAGCGGAGCACCTACCCGTCTGCCACGCTCGCTGCGACCTCCATGACTGAAAAGAGCGTGCCCTATTTGCTGCCAGGAGCGGACAGCGTGGTAGCCGCACCGGGGCTGGGCGAACGGGCCTACTGGGTCTCAGGGAAAAACCCCTTCGACCGCACCGCCTTCGGCGCCTACTACATCCTCAGTGGAAGGGACGTGCTCACGCTGTGGCTCGGAGGTGAGGGGTTCACCAGTCCCTCCGCGCACCGCGAGGCCCTTCGCAAGCTCACCGAGACTGCGATACGACGGCTTTGAAGAGGGCACCCGCTCAAACGGATGATCCCAGAGGATCTCCCCTCGCCCCGTGTGACCGCAGACGGGCCGCTCCAGCGTAGCGACGCCGAAGGCGCGACGACACGGCCGCCACTCAATCGGCCTAGAAGTCATTTCATAAATGCCCGGAGCAGGATCACGATGCACCCGAGCTGGACGAAGCCGAGGAAGTTGGTCGCGTGATATTCGTACCGCGTGACCAGGCGACGAAAGTTCTGCAGCCAGGCGAGCAGCCGCTCCACGATCCAGCGGCGCCGGTAGCGGCGCAGCGGCCGCCCATCTTGGGTCGGTGGCCGGCGCCGGTTACGCCGATGGGGGGCGATCAACTCGATCCCGCGCTCGGCCTGCAGCCGCCCATCCAAGGCGTCGCTGTCGTACGCCTTGTCGCCAATCAGTCGGGCGGGGACACCGGGGACGAAACGTCGATCGAGCGTGGCGTCGACCAACGTCACCTCGTGCGGCGCAGCGCTCGCGATGCTAACGGCGAGAGGAAGACCAGCGCGGTCTGCCACTGCCATGACCTTGGTCCCCTTGCCCCGCTTGGTTTTCCCGACGCAGTCGCTCCCTTTTTGGCCCCCGCGAAGGTGCCGTCGATGAAGGCCTCGCTCAGGTCTAATGTGCCGCGCTCGGCCAGATCGACCGCCAGGGCGCGCAGCACCCGTTCCAGGGTGCCGTCGCGCGCCCTGTGTTGCAAGCGGCGATGGCAGGTCTGGTAGGGCGGATAGCCCTCGGGGAGATCGGCCCACGGGGCGCCGGTGCGCAGCACCCAGAGAATGCCGTTCAGCACATCGCGGGGATCGCGCCAGGGCCGGCCGCGGCGATCCTTCCGCAGGCGGGGCTGCGGCAACAACGGCCCGAGCACCGCCCACTGCTTCTCGGTCAGGTCCATGGCCACCCCAAGGGCGAGGGTTTACCACCGACCAGCGCCCCAATCTATAGTCCACAGACCCGGCCTCCAACATTTATGAGATGAGTTTTAGGAACCTCAGTTGTCGTATCTCGGCTGGTGGGCCCGTGATCGAGGAGGGCAGTCAGCGGCGTGACTTGCCTTCAAGCTGCCGGAGCGCGGCACGCGCCTCGATCACAAATGGCTGGAGCTCTGGGTCGGCGTGAAGCCAGGCTTCCACAACGAACCGGTAGTACTTGATCGCGGTGGGGCGATCGCCGAGCCGCTCAGCCACTCGCGCGCGCTCGAGCATGAGCGGCACCGGATGCTCGTATGTCCGTTCCCATACCCAGGCCGCCTCGGCGTCGCGGCCAGTGGCCACCAGCAGGCGGAACTGCGCCGAGCGGGGCTGCTGAGCGCCGGGACACGACGAATCGGGTCGGAAGCGACGCAGCGCCGTCGCCGTGTCGCCTCGCGCAAGAGCGAGCGCGGCGTGAACGAACTCAGGCACGGGACGAGCATAGGGAGAGACTGCAGCGGTGTTGAGCGTGCGAGCGCCCGCAGCTTCGTGCCGCGCCAGGCGCAGCAGGCTCACCGTGTCTCGTTGGGAGGCCCACCACAGCGCCGCATCGAAGGTCCGGTAGCACGGCCCCTCCAAGATCCAGGGAAAGAGCCCGTGGTAGCCCTCGTCGGGGGCGTGAGTTGCTCGGAGAAGAGCTGTTTCGACCGACTCGGGAGGTATCGCGCCCATCTGCGCCAGTTGCATGAATTGGGAGGTCACCACGCGATTCCCCACGAGCCTGCGGGCTTCTCGCAGATGTCCCCGGAATATCAGCCCGTCCGCGAGCGACGATAGATAAGGGCGGAGGTCATAGTTGTTCCAGTCGACCGCTGCGCCGCCGAGGCTCGCGCGAGCAGCCGCCACGGCCCGACGTGCCACCTCGATGTGCGTCTCTTTCGAGTCCGGCCACGACCGTATGGCAAGCCCGATCCGACGGAGCACGGGCAGAGACGCTTTCTCTATCTCGGCAGTGAGATCGTGCCCACGCGCGTGATCCGGATCGAGCAGCAGCTCGAGCAGGTGCATCCCGGCCCCCTCTGGATTCA
The DNA here is from genome assembly GCA_050733375.1 of Gemmatimonadales bacterium. Lineage (GTDB taxonomy): Bacteria > Gemmatimonadota > Gemmatimonadetes > Gemmatimonadales > GWC2-71-9 > DASTHG01. Next base: position 2,821 of record JBOHST010000359.1, on the reverse strand, counting down.
CCGACGGGATGTCGAGGAAGCCCCGCACGTACCGCAGGGCAGCTGCGGGATCGTTGTCACTGAGGGCGAGCTCGACGGGGTGCACGTACGCGATGGCATAACCGGAATCGCGGGCGATGGCTCGGTCAAATGACCGCCGCGCGCGATTCCAAGTACTATCCAACCAAACGAATCCCAAATGGAACTGGACCTCTCCGACCTCATGCCACAGTTCAGGATCCTCGGGATACCGTTTGATCATCTCGATCAGGGTTGTTTCCTGTCGTCCGACGAGGCGGTAAAACGCTGGATCGGACAATGTGGGAGCTTGCGAGTAGTAGGCAAGCATCAGGCTGTCACGCGGACCCAATCCCCGGTTGAAAAGGGCGGCCTTGGTCATGTACGGCTCAGCATTTGGCTGAAGGTTCCAGCCTCGAGCTTGAACCGAGCGGCTGAGGGCCAGCGCGAAGGTCGAGTCGAGCGCAACAGCCTCAGCGTAACTGGCGACGGCCGAGTCGAGCCAGAACTGTCGGAAATAGCGTTCGCCCTGTAAGAACGCTTTGAGTGCGGGCAGCGACTTCGCGCGCACCGAAACGCGGCTCGCGGGCATCTGTGCCATTGCCGGCAGGAGCGCCCGAACCGCGCGGAGGGTAACGGAGTCCGCCAGCCGGTCCATGCGGTCCGCCCGCTCACTCGCTTCGATCTCGAAGATGGTGCGGCCCGTCCCCGCGTCCAGAACATGGGCGCGCAGCCGGACGGAGTCGGTTCCCGCTCCGAAGACCTGACCGAATAACACGACCCCAGCCCCAGTGCGCCGCCCCAGTCCCACGACCGAAGCGCGATCAGCGAGAGCCCCCTTCCAGCGGCGCATGACCACGCTCGACGACACCGTCCGGAGTGGACCCATGCCGTCAAGGTCGCGCGACACGAGCTCCATGAGGCCCTTCCGCCACAGCTCGAGCCTCGGGTCGAGGACCTCGAATGGGGCTATTGCGACAAGCTCCGGGTCGAGCGTCGCTGAAGTCCGGTCGTTGGTGACGACAACCAGCCCCCCCAAGGCGAGCGCCACCCCACCCAGGGCGAGTCGCCTACCGATGTGCGTTGCACCCCATTTGAGGGGAGCCCGGACTGACGCAGCACCGGTGCTTGCGGCCACGGGAACTCCTACTGCTCCAACGACTACCGCAGTGCGTACTCTCCCTTCCTGACGGAGCCGCTGGAGGAGGTCGGCTACGGTGGCGTCGGGGCCTGTGCCAAGCTCCTGGCGCACCAGGTTCTCGTGGACGCGCCCGAACTCGAGCGCCGCCGTTCCGTCCCCCGCGGCGATGAGCGCACGCAGCAACCCGGTCGCCGCCCGCGCGCTGAGGGGATCGAGCGCCGCCCTCCGACGCCACCATTGCACGGCCGCCTGGACGTTGCCTGATGAGGCGGCTTGCGTTGCGAGGGCGTCGAGCGCCTCACCCACCCGTTTCTTGATTGCCGCGCGCGTCTCTTCCACCCAGCGCTCGAAATCGTCCGCGCTGGCGAGATAGAACCCGTCGAGGAACGGCCCCGCGTAGGCCGCTATGGCCTGTGCCGGCTCTCCACGATCAAGCGCGTCCTCGAGGTTGCCGACGTCGCTCGTTATGACGTTCGGGTTCAGCCGCAGCTCGATGGTCCCTAAGAACAGATCCGGGTGGAGATCGCGGCGCAAGGCGTGGCAGGCTTGCTTCAGCGTATTGCGCGCGTGCTCGGTGTCGCTCTCCGGCCAGAGATAGGCGATGACCTTGTCGCGGCTGATGCCGCGACGGTTGGCGGCGAGGAGAGCGAGCAGAGCGAGCGGCTTGCGTTGCTGCGCCGCCCCGGTAGCGGGGGCGCCCTCCACATCCAGGGACAACCCGCCCAACGTTTTCAGGAGCACCATACTCGCCCGTCTAACTCGCTCCTAACCAGGTCATGACCTTGCCCTGCCAAGTTAAGCCCGGCACCTGAGCCCGGCAATCAAGCGGCGGCAACGCATCGCGCTGGGCGATTTCGATCCCTCAACTCGGCCCGCGCAAAGGAGATGGCCGGGACCCCGTATGCCAGGGAGCGAGCTCGTTCTGAGAAGCCGATGGAGAGCCGCTTGAGCGGCGGAAATGTCGTGGCCATGCCGGCGGTCGTCGTTGGGCTCGTGCTGGCGCCGATAGTGGCAGCGTCCGCGCAGAACTTCACGATGTCGGACCAGCTCGCTTTCGGTCTCGCCGCCATTGCCGACACCGCCACGGTTGAGCACGCACGATGCCTCTTCGGTCGCACGTGGCCCAACACCATCGTGGCAGACTCGGCGGTTGAGCCGGAGGTGACGCGGCAGGCCGGTCTCCTCGTCTCCCTCACCCCCTGTCCCTTCGGAGCGGTAGCCCTGTGGCATGTGCACCTGGTCGTGCAAACGAGAGCCCCCTCGGCCGAAACCGCGTGTTTCCTGAGCCCAGGCGACGTGAACGCCGGGATGCGCTGGGACGCACCACTCGTGATGGTCGTCCAAGCGTCCGGCGACGTCTGGTGCTGGTGGAGCAGGGAAGATGTGCTGGATGCAAAGCTGCACCAGCTCGTGGTCTCGCCGCCCCCAGCCGGCCATCTGCGCCGACGGTCGACGATCGGCAACCCCACCCCGTGAAGATGACGCCAATGGAACGCTGCGTGTCGTGGCCGACGCCCAGAGCGGATGCGTCGAACCACCGCCGACCGCGCGGTTCCCGCTCCCGAAACTGGGGACCTCCGCCGGTGCGCGCCGACGGATGGTAGACCCCTTCACCTCGACGGCCCGGCGGCCTCGACGCGGGCGACTCTTAAGAGTCCAGGTGTGACAACGTGTTCGCCGCCT
>JBOHST010000358.1:0-4072 GCA_050733375.1 Gemmatimonadales bacterium | reverse complement strand
CATCGGGTCGATGGACGACCGCCTGAAACAGGTTGTAGCTGGTCACGGGGGCTGGTCGCGTCGCGCGCTGCGCGACCGCTCCCGCGAGCGACAGCTCGAGCGCCACCGGCTGCATTTCGAACTCGACACAATGCGGCTTGTCCTCTTCCCCTTCTTCTGCTTCGCACCCGTTGGCGATGGACGGGGAGATTGCCAGCTCGGCCAGCACGAGGCGCACCCGCCGCAGGAAGATGGTATCCCGGCCTTGCGCCACGAAGCTGTCGCCGGCGACGAAAGGGACTCCGCTATCCGCTACGGCGGGATGCCGGGCGGACAGCTGGAACACGATGGCGCCTTGGGGAGGATGAGCGGCCTCGTCGCCGCAACCGAGGGCCAACGCGGTCGCCGCGACTACGCCTGAGAGGCGGAGTACGTGCATGACACCTGCCAATCGTGGAAGAGTGACGCGATCAGGGCGCTGCGAGAGCGCTCCACGGACGCACGTAATATATTGAGTCCCTCCGTGAGCCTGAACGTCCCCTTCGCGTTGCGCCGACCTTGGCTGCTCACCAGGGATCTCCTCCAGAGCCGCTCCCAGCCGAACGTAGAGCGCCTGGAGCAAGTGGGGGACCCCGAGACCTTCGTCTGGAGCATCCTTCCTCATGCCGCCCGGACCTTCGCGGCCTGCATCACGCTGCTCCCGGCCGAGTCCGCCCGGGCAGCGGCGGTCGCCTATCTGTACTGCCGCATCCTCGACACGTATGAGGATCTGATCCCGCACCCGGCGGAGCGTGAGGCGGCGCTGGCGGATTTCAGCCGCCGCTTCCGCCTCATGGACGGCGCCGCACCGCGCCCGGCGCCGCGCATCGATACTGGACGGGCGCGCGACCTGCGGGATCGTACGCATGTGGTGCTGGTGAATCGGTGCCATCTCGTGGATGCGGTATTCCGCACCCTCACGCCCCATACGCGGCGGAACATCGCGGACCTGGTCGAATCGATGGCGTCGGGGATGGACTGGTCGTCACGGGCTTTCGGCAGCCAGGGGGGCGTGCTGCGGGACGCGGAACAGCTCAGCCGATACTGCCGCAACGTCATCGGACTGCCGTTCCTCTTCGCCGTCCGCCTGCTGCTCCAGCAGCGCACGGGGAATGGCGCGGTGTCAGAGCAGCTGCGCGAGGATTGCATGCGGGCCGGTGAGATGGTGCAGCTCGCCAACGTCACCCGAGACATCGAGAAGGACCTGCGGCGCGGCGTGTCGTATCACCCGGCGCTCCGCGCGGACCTCGGCAGGTCGGACCTGGAAGACGCCGAGCTTCGGGCGCGCGTTCGTGAGGTACGGGAGCAGCTGCTGATGCGGGCGCTGGGCATGGCGCCCGCCTACGAGCGCATGATGCTGGCCATGCCGTTCCGGGCGGTCAGTCTGTCACGCGCTTCTGGCGTGCTGATGCTGCTCTTCACGGATCGGTACTACCGGTCGTGCGCCGAGCTGGTTGGCCGTGCGCCGTGGCGCGGCCCGCGGTCCACGATCTCCCTCATTCTGCTGTCGGCCTGCCACGTTGTCTCGGCCCGCTGGTCCGCCAAGACCGTACGGCGCATCACCGAGAATTTCCTGCGGTTCGCCGCTAGCGGCCCTCCTCGCCGGGCCGATACGACCGCTCGGCATTCGCACTGATCTCGGCCAACGTGAACCACCCCGGCTTGAACCTGCCGGTGGTGTAGAGCGGCGCCTGATCGAAGCAGTGCGGTGAATCCGGGCGCCCGCTCGCGCCAAAGCCGCGTTGTCGGTGCTCACCGGCGGACTCGAGCAGTCGAGAGCGCCTTTGTTTTCCAAGGACAGGGTTGCCAGACCGTGTTCCAATCTGCATTCTCAGCGACACCTCCTCCTGGAAATCCACATCGTGAGACCCTCGCGCGTCGTTCCCTGCTTCCTGCTTTGCGCCGCGCTGGCGGCGGATCTCCACGCGCAGGCCTCGCGCACGGACAGCCTTGACACCTACGTCCGGGAGCTGATGGCGCGGCGCCGGATCTCCGGCGCATCGCTCGCCATCATCGAGGGCGGACGGATCGTGGCGGCGCGGGCGTACGGCGTGGTCGACGAGACCACCCGCGCCCCGGTCACGACCGCGACGCTGTTCCAGGCCGGATCGATCAGCAAGCCGGTTGCGGCGCTCGGCGCCCTGCACCTGGTCGAGGCCGGCCGCCTGTCGCTCGACGGCGACGTGAACGCGCAGCTCACGAGCTGGCGGGTTCCCGAAAACGCCTTCACCACGACCGAGAAGGTCACGCTGCGGCGGCTGCTGTCGCACAGCGCCGGCGTCACCGTCCACGGCTTCCCCGGCTACGACCCCGCCGACCCGGTGCCCACGCTCGTCCAGGTGTTGGATGGCGCGCCCCCTACCAACACGCGCCCGATCCGGGTGGACACCACCCCGGGAGCAATCTGGCGCTACTCGGGGGGCGGCTTCACGATCATGCAGCAAAGTATGGTCGACGTCACCGGAACGCCGTTTCCGCGATTGATGCAGGAGACGGTGCTCGGGCCGATCGGCATGACCAGCAGCTCGTTTGAGCAACCCCAACCGTCACCGCGCGCGGCGCTCACCGCGACCGGCTACTACGCAGACCGCACGCCCGTGCGGGGGCGCTGGCACGTGTATCCCGAGATGGCCGCGGCGGGGTTGTGGACCACCGCGACCGATCTCGCGCGGTTCGCCATCGAGATCCAGCAGACGCTCGCAGGTCGAGGCCACGGGGTGATCTCGCCCGCCATGGCGCGACAGTTCCTCACGGTACAAAATGGCAGCAGCGGGCTCGGGATCGCTGTGCGGGGCAGCGGCAGCAGCTTGCGGTTCAGCCACGGCGGACGGGACGAGGGGTTCGACGCCCAGCTCGTCGCCTTTGCCATGGCGGGCCACGGGGCGGTGATCATGATCAACGCGAACGACAATTCCCGTTTCATGGGACGGATTCTGGATTTCATCGGTCGGACCTACGGCTGGCCCAATGACGGCTTGGCGAGCAGCCCGCCCGCGGCGACCCGCGCCGCACCCGTGGAGCGGGCTCGACTCGCGCGCTACGCCGGCTACTACGAGTTCGCCGAGAACCAGATGATCACCCTGGTCCCGAACCGGAACGGCACCGGGATCGAGACGCTGATGGACGGACTCCCCGATGAGGAGTTCTTGGGTTTAGACAGCGCCCGCTTCGGTTCCGCCGAGCGAGGGGTGCGCATCGCCTTCACGCAGGATCCACGCGGAGCAGTGACCGGCGCAGTGTGGCGGGCAGGCGAAGGGCCGCCACGCGAACGCACCGTGGCGCGCGTGGCGCCGCTCCCCAGTAGTCGAACGCCCATACCCGATCCGGACTCGGCCCTCACCACACGGATCGTCGCGGCCCTCCAGGCAATCCGACAAGGCGGTACGGTCTTGGCGGATGCCCCCAACATCACGCCGGGTACGAAGCAGGACTTCGCGGGGGGGATCGGCTCGGCGCTCGACGGCTTGGGAGCGCTGACCTACCTCGGCCTGGAGGATGTGTCCGGACGGGGGATTCGTCGCCACGGCGGCAGCGTGGCGCAGGTCCGCTATTACCGGGTGACGACCAACGCCGGCCAGCGGTACCTGTTCGTGCACCTGACGGCAGACGGGATCGTCACCGACTTCGACGTCGTGGAACGGTAGCGAAGAGTCGCCATGACCCAGTCTGCGTTGAGGATCGCCGCCATCGGGCCGGCGGCGGCCCTGTGGCTCATCACCGCGTGCGGCGGAGATGGCGGGTCCGCTCCCGCGGTGCTACCGGATCTCGCGCTGGACACGGTGGCCACCGGGATGAGCCACCCGCTGTTCGTCACGGCGCCACCCGGCGATCAGGCCCGGCTGTTCGTCGTCGAGCGGACCGGACAGATCCGCATCATCAAAAACGGAACCCTCCTCGCTACGCCGTTTCTCGACATCACGCCCCGGGTGTCCTCTGGTCCCGAACGGGGAGTTCTTGGCATGGCGTTCCCGCCCGACTACGCGGTGAGCCGGAGCTTCGTCGTGTACTACGTAGACCCGGGGGGGATCGTGACAATCCTGTCGCGGTTCCACGT
>JBOHST010000357.1:0-3795 GCA_050733375.1 Gemmatimonadales bacterium | reverse complement strand
GCTTCTTGAGTTCTTGAATCAACGCAGTCGCGATACCTTCACGTCTATGTGCCGCTGATACGGCAAGATCGTAGATGTAGATCTCACTGCGCTCCTGCTCGAACTTTTTCAGCTCGTAGGCCGCGATACCGCCTACGACCTCACCGTTTTTCAACGCAGCGAGGGCAATGAAGTAGTCGCTGCCGAGCAGTCGCTGAAGATAGTCCGCACTGGGCTGATTCCCGGTGTAGGTCTCCACCGCGTCGAAGGCCTCACCGAAGGCCGCCACCAGCGCTTTCATCAGCGCCCGGTCATCGCGCGTGAGCTGTTGAATGCTGACGCTGGCCGTGAAAGACACGCTCACCGTTTGAGCTGCATAGCGGGATGCGCATAGTTGGGATGAAGGGGCTGGCCATCCACGACACGTGGTGGCAGCATCGCCCCACACTCTTGAACGCGGTCGTACAGCCGCAACGGGGAGGGCCAGCCGCCATGGATACGATAGGGCTTGATCTGCACAAACGCGAGAGTCAGCTGTGCGTGCTGACGGAGGCGGGGGAGATCCTCGAGCGCCGGATGGTCACGAGCCGCGAGCGGTTTACCGCGGTCCTCGGAGGCCGGGCCCCGGCGCGCATCCTGCTGGAGGCGTCCACGGAGAGCGAGTGGGTGGCGCGGCACCTGGAGAGCTTGGGGCACGCGGTGATCGTCGCCGATCCCAACTTCGCGCCGATGTACGCCACGCGCCGGCGCGGGGTGAAAACGGATCGGCGCGACGCGCGCACGCTGGCCGAGGCCTGCCGGCTGGGGGCCTACCGGCTGGCGCACCGGGCCTCGGACGCGCAGCGCCACGTGCGGGCGGAGCTCGCCGTGCGTGACGCGCTGGTGACGACGCGCACGCGGTACGTGGCGGTGATCAAGGCACTAGTGCGACGCGACGGATTGCGGCTACCCAGTGGGAATGCGGAGCCCACGGAGCGCAAGCTCGTGGCGCTCGCGCTGCCGCCGGTGTTGGCGACGGAGCTGGCGCCCCTGCGGGAGCTGTGGGAGCCGCTCGGCGAGCAGTTGGTGAGGGCGAATGATCGGCTCGCGGCAGTGGCGGCCGCCGACCCGCGGGTACAGCAGCTGATGACGGCACCGGGGATCGGCCCGGTCACGGCGGTGGCGTTCGTGGCCACGCTGGATGACGTCGCGCGCTTTCGCGACGCGCACCAGGTGGCGGCCTATCTGGGGCTCACGCCGCGCGAGTACAGCTCGGGCGAACGCCAGCAGCGGGGGCGGATCAGCAAGACGGGCAACGTGCGGATGCGCTACCTCCTGGTCGAGGCAGTCTGGCGGGTGGTGCGCTCGAAGGACGAGCGGGCCACGTCGTTGCGGGCGTGGGCGGCACAGCTCGCGGCACGACGCGGCCCGAGCCGCGCGGCCGTGGCCTTGGCGCGCCGGCTGGCCGGCATCCTCTACGCGATGTGGCGGGATGGGCGGGACTATCGGGCGCCGCGGTCGCGCGAAGTGGCCGCCACCGCCTAACGCCGGAGCGGGCAGCATTCTTGGTGACCGAACCGCGCGGAGAGCGCGTCGCAGCTTATGGCCGCTGGTGAGGCCGTCGCTTAGTTGGCGCCCCGCTCGTCGGATCCCCACATGCGCCGACGTAGCCGCGCTGCGTCACCCAGAGCGCGAACAGAAGGCTGAGCGGCACCTCGAGCGCGCCCGTGATGACGAAGTGGTGAACGACAAAGCCCGACTGGACCGGTGAGGCTTGACGGGGTGCGCCGCTTCACAGAAAGCTGCGGCCTGCGGCGGCCGCAGACCAGACAAACCCGTTCCTTACCAAGCGGCCGCCGCGGGCCGGCAGCTTCATGCGCTGGTTAGACGGCTGCTTCCTTGCTGTGCAGCATGTACTGCGCTAGTAACGCATGTACTTCAGCAATCCGTCCGCGTCAGTCCACGCGAGATGTCGGGTTCCCCCGCCGTCCACCTTTAGACTGGTGAGACGGAAGTTCCCAGCGCCCTGCAACGACAGTGGAAACACCGTCCACATTCCGGCGCCGGTGCATGCAGCGGCGCACGTCGCGCCCTCGTAGCGGCCGGTCAGCAGGTTCGCGAACGCCATCTCCAATTGGTCGCCGGGCCCGACGGCCAAGCTCGGGGTATAGAATCCGACGTCAGCATTCGGTGTGGCCACCGAGGCCACCACAGCACTCGCCCAGTTGGTCGCCACTTCGCAGGATGCGGCACACGTCGCGTATTTCACCGTGCCGTTCGTCTGGTCCTCATACGTTACGTGCAACACGCCGTGGCTATCCACGAGGAGGGAGGAGCCGATTCCGAGCCGTCCTGCGGTGTCGACGATACCCGCCGTCCACGCTGCAGGACTGCATGGTCCCGCACAAGTGGCGTAGCGGAGATCGCCGCCATCGTTCTCGAAATAGGTCACATGCACCCTGCCGCTAGAGTCGACCGCGGTGGACGTAAACGCTCCGGCGTTGCCGGCGGTGTCCACCGAGCTCAATTGCCAGCTAGCTTGGACGACACATGACGCTTGGCACGTCGCGCCCCGCAGGTCTCCCGCCGCGTAGTAGGTGTGATGTAGTCGATTCGTGGGTGCGATGGCCAGCGATGTGAACGCTCCGACCCCGCCGCCTTCGACGATTACGTTGCCCCCAGCAGCGCGCGCATACTTGGCCGCATCGCTTCCAAGATCCTGATAGGCGACGTGCAGCCCGCCACTGCCATCAGCCACAAGCGACGCGTACAGTCCCACTTTTCCCCCACCACCACCGTCGTCGAGCGTGGACGTTGCCCACCCACTCCGCCGCGTGCAGTCCCCGCTGCAAGTGGCGAGTCGCAGGGTCATCGTGAACGCCACAAACTCAGACCAGCGGTACGCAATCCGTGGACGACCGTCCGTCCCGAGCGCCAGCGAGGTAAAGTCCCCGGAGGAGTCGAGCACGACGATGGCGCCTCGCGCGGTGGTGAAATTCCACACGATGGGGACCGCCGGCGAGCCCCTCGATGTGCTCCAGATGCGATCGCTCACGCGCGCCGTGTAGCTGCGCAGCGCTGGTAGCGGTGTCGAGAAGCGGAGCGACTTGGTCGCGGGATCGTACGTGACGGTGCCGGCCACTGGCGTGCCGCCGTCCAGAACCTGCAGCGCGGTGTCACTGAGGCTCGCGGGGTCAACTGCCTCGTTGAAGTAGACGGCGACGAGGGCACCAGCGCTCGCATCACCGCGGCAGGGGGGAACGACCGAGTCGGCACCGAACGCGACGGCGTTCTGGGCGATCACGAAGGTCACAGGGTTGGATCGCTCGCCGTTGGGATTCACCACGCGGATCTCGACTGTGGCTGGTGTGACGACATCCTGATCGGAAATGAACGCGACGAGTCGTGTGGAGTCGACGAACGACGTCTGGCGAGACGCGCCGTTCCACTGGACCAGAGAGCTGTCCCGGAAGTTCTTGCCGTTTACGATGAGGAAGAGCGGTCCTGAATTCGGCGGGGCGCGATTCGGACCGATCGACAGGATCGTCGGTGCGGTGGGAGAAGGTCCGGTGGCATCCCCGCTGCATCCCTGCAGGGCGAACGCGATGAGCATGAGCAGCAGCCTAGGTTTCATGACGGTGTGGATCGGGCAGTTACCTTGGGCTGGGTAGGTTGTGGTCAGCACCAGGCGGTTTACGTGTTGAGCAGCCGCCTAACGAATCGCGCGTCAGCTGCGGGCGCGGCGCAGGCATGCGCCCCATGCGCCCGCGCCTTCTACGGTACCCGCCAGGCGCACAAACGCAACAGTTCCTTACTTGGCCGCGCCCGCCAGCTGCA
>JBOHST010000356.1:0-3189 GCA_050733375.1 Gemmatimonadales bacterium | reverse complement strand
AAATCATCCTTGAAGGAGCATCGTCACGTGAGTCCCGCCATCTACGACGCCGGGTATAGCTCGTCCAGTCGCGTCTACGAGCGCGCCGCGACGGCCCTCGGCATGACCCCGGCCACGTATGGACGCGGAGGCCGTGGATCCTCGATCCGATACGCCGTCGTCGACAGTCCCCTCGGCCAGCTCCTCGTGGCCGCGACGGAGCGCGGCGTGTGCCGCATCAGCCTCGGCGACGCGGCAACGCCGATGGAGCGCGACCTGCGCCGGGAATACCCCGCCGCCGACATCCGGGTGGACGCCGGCCCACTCACCGAGTGGGTAAACACGATCCTGCGCCACCTCGACGGGCGCGAGCCACACCTCGATCTCCCGCTCGACATCCGCGCGACGGCGTTCCAGCAACGGGTGTGGCAGGAGCTGCAGCGGATTCCCTACGGCGAGACCCGGTCGTACGCTGAGGTGGCGCGGCGCATCGGGCGCCCCACGGCGAGCCGCGCGGTGGCTCGCGCCTGCGCGACCAACCCGACCGCGCTCGTGATCCCCTGCCACCGCGTGGTGCGGGAAGATGGCACGGTGGGCGGATACCGGTGGGGGCCGGATCGGAAGAAAACGTTGTTGGAACGGGAAGCGGCGGGCTAGTTCACCGGAATCCAGTAGCTCACCTTCACCGCGAAGAAATTGTCCCCCTGGGCTCGGAACGCATCCCCCAGATCGCGGAACCCCACCAGTCGCCCGCTGGGGTCGAACCCGAAACGGTCTTGCGCCCACACGAGATAGAGGGTGCTCCCCGGCCGCCATTCCCAGCGCAGCACGGCGTTGCTGCGGAACGACAAGATGTGGAAGTCGGGGTTCGCGATGCTGAGCGTATCGGCGCCGGCGTTGTCGGTCACGAGGTAGTTGCCGTTCGGGTCGCGGGCGATCGTCGTCCCGTCGGTGCCGTACTCGCGCAGGCGGAACGTGCGCGCCTGGGCCAGCTCGCCGAGCCCGTAGTAGCGTCCGCTCGCGGCGAACGGCTCGCCGTACAGCTCGAACGTCAGGTCCGGGCCGATCGTGTAGTTCGCGCGCAGCTGGAGCGAGAAGGTGCTCTGGTCGATGCGGCCGAAGACGTATCGCGAGTTGTACGTGGCCGGTGACCCGCCCGAATTGAACGTCGTCACAAACTGGCGCGGACTGATGCTGCGCAGGTAGTTGGGCGTCGCCGAAAACTGGAACCGGGTCGAGGGTCGGATCGAGAGCGCGCCGGAGAACCGGTAGGTCTCGCCCCGCAGCTCGTTCTCACCGTAATAGACCCGCGCGTTCCAGGAGGTCTTCGCGCCGAAGCTGCTGCTCAGCTGGACGACGTAGTTCCACGACTGCGGCGTCGCCATCGTGGGCCCGCCGCGCGTCGCGGAGTGGTCGAACGCCCGCGGGAAGAAATCGAAGTACGTGTTGATCGACCAGAAGTTGCGGAACGTCAAGTCGGCGTACAGCTCGGTCACGTGGTACTGGCGGTCCCCGCCGAAATCGAATTCCGTGCTGTTGTACAGACCGACGCCCCAGTTTTGGAGCTTGCCGCTCGGCTTGGTCTGCCGGTACCGAAAGTTCGCGAACCCGAAGCGGCCGTCGGCATTCCCGAGCCGGCCGGCGTCATTCGGGTCGTATCCGGGGGACTCCCATCCGTAGCCCAGGGTGTACAGCCAGCTGCCGCTGGTCTTGCCAAACTCGAGGTTCGCCACGCTCCCCGTGAGCGCCGTCCGTGTCGTGTCGAAGTCGATGTAGTCGGCGTCGGGGCGCTGGAAGAAGTGCACGCCCGAACGCTGCACTCGGTTGATCGCCCCCGTGTCCCCCTGGATGTGGCTGAACCCGAGCCAGCCGCGCAGCTGGTAGGCGCCCCGGTCCCACCGGAGCACCCAGTCGGCGCCGCCGCTGTAGGCACGCCGATTGAATCGTGCGGCGAGCGGCGAGCCGCGCTCGAGGTCGCGCTGTACCGTCGTGAACGTGAGGCCAACCACCGAGCGGGAGGCGCCGAACTCCTGCTGCAGCCGCGCGACGCCGTAGCCCGCCGGCGGGGCGACCTCACTCCGGCTGAAGGATCCGCCCCCGAGCGAGTCCAAGGTATACGACTCGGCGGACTCCCGACCGGTCACGGCGGTGAGCACACCGAGCGATACGCCCGAGGCAAGCCGCCCCGTCACCTTGGCGGCGCCCAGGATCGTCGCGTTTTGCGGGCACTCCGTGTAGTCGCCGGCGCCGGGGCAGCCCGGCGGCGCGCCGATGCGCCGCGAATAGAAGTAGCTCGGGCCGTTGCCGCGCAGCAGCTGGCCCCCTTCGGTAAAGAAGGGCCGTCGCTCGTCGAAGAACACCTCAAACGCCGAGAGATTGACCACGGCCGGATCGGCCTCGACTTGCCCGAAATCGGGGTTCACCGTCGCGTCAACCGTGATGTTAGGGCCGAGGCCCATCTTGAGGTCCGCGCCGGCACGCCCGCTGAGGTTTGCCCCCTGGTCGAACGGGTCCCCGGCGGCGGTCCCGCCCGTGACGCGCGCGTCGCTCGCGGCATAGGGCAGGAGCTCGAGCCGCCGCGTCGGTTTGATCCCCTCGATGCCCACCAGCTCACCCATGTAGGACGACCACCCCGTGCGGTTCGTCGGCACGGGAATCCAGAACACATCCTCGCTGGTCGCGGGGTTCCAATGGTCGGCGTTGAAGCCCCACAACTGCACCGGCTGGTCGGTGAAGCGGAGCTGCGAAAATGGAATGCGCATCTCCGTGGTCCAGCCGAGGGAATCGATGATCGCCTTCGCTTCCCACACCGGATTGAACCCCACGTCGATGTCGAACTCGTTGTCGGTCGGGTGGTACCAGTCCATCCGCACACCCGACGCCGTGACCCCGAAGGAGTACGCCGTGCGCCGGTCGTGGTAGGTGTCGAAGGAGACCCACAGGTGGTCGGCCTGCGACGTATTGTCGCGCCGTGAGAGCGGAGCCTGGAGCTTCGAAGGGTCCCTGCTGTACATCCTCGCGCCGACGTACAGCGCGGCCTCGTCATACAGAATCCCGATGCGTAGACTGTCGGTGGGCGGCGCGCCTTCCCGGGGCATCTTCTGAACAAAGTCCCGAATCCAGGCGGCCTGCGCCCAGGCCGGATCGTCCAGTTGGCCGTCCAACCGGATTGACCCCTGGGTCATCCGCACCGCGGTCATCTGTTTGCGC
>JBOHST010000355.1:0-5213 GCA_050733375.1 Gemmatimonadales bacterium | reverse complement strand
CCCCTAGCTAGACCGCCGCCTAACACGCGCTTGAAGCTGGCGGCGCCCCTCGTCTATGGTAGAATTCCATTTGTGATCATTCCAGTCAGGCGCCGCAGCTTAAGCGCCATCCGTTAGGCCGCTCGCTCGTTTTTCTCGAGGCTCGCATGCTGAGTCGCTATGTGTGGGTCGGGGCATTTACGATCGCCGTGGGCTGTGACTCTGGCACTGGGCCGGACGCGGTGCCGGGGCCTGCGGACTTCCGCGGGACCATCAGTCGGGTCTGGGAAGACGGGGGCTACCTCGTCGATGATGGGTCGGCCACCGCCTGCGGGTTCGCGCTGATGTACGTGAGCGACGCGACTGAGATCCGGTGGCGGAATGGCGCCCCGACGAGTCCCGCCGAGTTGCAGGTCGGCCGCCGCATCTCGGTGTGGCAGAGCGGGAGCGTAGACCCGCGATGCTCGACCCTTCAGGCGCGCGCAGTCGTCATCGAGACCACGCTGCTGCGGTGATGCCTCGGCGAGCGGCCTAACACGCGCTTGAAGCTGCCGGCGCCCGTTTCCCAACGAATCCGGCGGCACGTGCTACTCCGGTGTTGTAGAATTCCGTTTGTGAACATTCCAGCACGGCGCCGCAACTTAAGCGCCATCCGTTAGGCCGCATGCGAACATCATTTCTTGATTCCACCAGTGTGGTGATTCGTCTCCGTCTCTTCCTCTGCCTCGCGTGGCTCGTGGTGCCCGCTTCAGGCTCCGCACAGACCCGCTACGACGAGGTCGTCAGAGCCATCCTCGGCGCCTGGAAGACCGTCGATGTCGTCTGTTTGGGCGAGGATCACGGCCGATACTACGATTCTGAACTCCGGATTGCCCTCATTCGACACCCGGATTTCCCCAGAACTGTACGGGTCATCGTCATTGAATCGGCCAACCCTGTCCATCAGGATCTCCTAGACCGCTTTATCCTGGACGGGGTCCTGATGTCGCGCGAGGACCTCGCGCCGGTCTGGCGCGATGCCAGCGGGGCCGAGGTTTGGGAGAGCCCGATTTATGAGCAGTTCTTGCGAGCCGTGCGCGACGTCAACCTCGACTTGCCGCGCGATCACCGAATCCGTGTCTTGGCGGGAGACAGTCCAATCGATTGGTCACAGATTACGAAGCCGGAGGAACTCGTCCCACTCGTGAATCGCGGCGGGAATATCAGGACCATTATTGCCCACCGAGTCCTGGACGCCAATTTGAAGGGGTTAGCCATTTATGGCGCTGGGCACTGCAGCAAAGTCGGCGGCGGATTCCCCGGAGACCTCGCGGGCAAATATCCCGATGGTCGCATGTGGTCAGTCTGGTCGCTCACAAGGAGCGCTCAGAAGGGAAGGGAAGTGTTCGGACTCGGAACCCAACCTGCGTACATCGTCGTGAATGGCAGCAAGTGGGCAACCCTCCCCGCCAGCGATCTCCTCGAAAGGGGAAGGACCTCTCTGGGCAAGGTCCTCGATGCAATCGTCTATCACGGGGCGATGCCCGACAGCGTAGTCCGAGCCGACCTTACGGTCCTGAACACGAAGTACGGTCCGGAGCTGGCGCGCCGTCGCCGGCTCATCCAAGACGCCTTCAAGCTCTGGCAGCAGCGCCCATGACCGCCGAGCGGAAAGACTCATGCGGCATGCGGCCTAACCAGCGGCTGAAGCTGACGCCGCCCCTCATCTACGGTAGAATTCCATTTGTGATTACTCGAGTTTGGCGGCGGCGCAGCTTAGCCGCCATCCGTTAGGCGGCCGTAACGTGGATCGAATGCGAATTGGTCGAATCGCCGTGCCTGGTGTCGTCGTTTCCGCGGTATGGATGTGCCTCGTGAGCGTGTCGGCGGCAGGCCAAACACCGGCACCGACTGTGAGCCTCGGTTTCGGCGTTGACACGAGCATCGCGGAAGTGCGCGAGATTGTGCGATTAACACGCGCCTATCTAACCCATCCGGATTCTTCAGCTCCGTCTACAGGTCTGTGGAGTACGCGAGCACCTCTCGATGCGCGAACGAACGATCTGGCGATACAGGCATACCAAGGATTCCCTGCGACAATCGTCGGCGTTACGGGCACGGGGCCGGGCGACAGCGTGTTTATTGTCAAGGTTTTGCACGCGACTGCCGGCAGCACACGCATCAGCCCTCTCGCGCTCCAACGATTCTACGCGGTTCGGGCCATCGGAACGCCCTACGGTTGGCAGTTGGCATCGCCCCTTCCCCGTCTAACACAAGAGTGGCCTCGGCGAGATGTCGGTCGCGTCACGTTCTGGTATGAGCCCGGGCAGAAGCAATGTCCGGCCAAGGCGCAACACGCCGCTCGATTTGTGGATTCAGTTGCACGACTATTTGACGTGTCGCCGCCTAAACACCTTGATGTGTACATCACGAGTTCTACTGAGGCGGGCGAGCGGTTGCTCGGGCTGGACTTCTTCCCTGATGGCTCGGGTCCCGGCACTGGCCTTGGAGGACGCACTCTGCCTGCTGCAGGGATTCTGTTTCTTGGCGATCCTCGCGTCGGCGAAGCTTACCTCCATGAGTTTGTTCATGCCGTTCTTGGCCCGACCATCCGGAGCGGCAGCGCAGTATTCGGGGAAGGCGTAGCGGTGTGGCTCGGTGGATCGCACGAGAAGCTCTTGAAAACCATGTACTCGCTTCTCGCTCAGTATCAGTCTACATATCCCGAAGTTTCGATGGCTGAAGTGTTGCGGGGCGACGCACCCGGCGGCGAAGACGCGACCACCGCGCTCTATGCAACGAGCGGACTCATCATTGATGCGATCTATCGTCAATCTGGGATTCGAGGCCTTCGGCGGTTTGCACAAGTCCGAGGTTCACCCGACGACATCATTAGGACCCTGCCCGAATACATAACTGGAGCTACTGGCAACATCGATCGGTGGTGGCGTGATGAGACCAAACACCTGCTAAGCGCGCATGGCGCTGTGGCTGATGTTGAGCAACCGGGAACATCGGTAACAGAGTAGACCGGGAACATGGGTGACACTTTGTGAGGGTCATGAAGTGTCAGTCCCGGATGATGTAGTCGCGTTCATCGAGACGTGCGAGCAGCACACGGTTGAAGTAGATGGACCAGATGCCGTCGTCGACTTCCTCCAGGCCGATGTGGTGTTGTTTGAGGGCGTTGGCAATGAACAGCAGCCGGTGCTTGAAGCGGAACGTGCCGGCATTCGTCACGCGCTTCACCAGGAAGTGGCCGGGATACTCGAGCGGGGCCAGGCGCTCGGGATAGGGGCGCGGCGAGACGTGGTAGCGATCACTGGGCGAGCGGCCGCGCAGGTATTGGTGCGGCCGTTCGTCGTTGTACTCGTGGCGGAAGGTATTGAAGGCCCGCTGCTGGGCCGCGAGCGACCCGCGCGGTGGGCGGATCGCGCCGGCCTTGAGCGTCTTGTGCATGCGCTCGTGGGCGGCGTTGTCCTGTGGGGTGGCCGGCCGGGAGCGCTGGTGCTGGATGCCCAGCCGCATCCACCAGACGTTGAGCTGCGAGAGGCCGTGGATGCCGGTGGTGGCAAACGGCACACCGTTGTCGGTGCGGATTGCCCGGGGCAGGCCGTAGCAGCGGAAGGCCTGCTCGAACCCCGCCCGCACGCCCACGCCTTTCGTCGAGAGCAGCCCTTGGCAGGTCAGCAGGAAGCGGGTGTGGAGGTCCGCGATCGTGAGGGGATAGCAGTAGACGCCGTCGCGCGTGCGGAAGTGACCCTTGAAGTCCGCGGTCCACAGGTCGTTGGGTGCGTGCGTCACCGGCGCCACGACGCCTGGGTGGTAATGCGGCCGGCGGCGGCGGCGCTTCTTCACCAAGCCCCGGCGCGCGAGCAAGTCGCCCGCGGTGCTGGGCGCCGGCCAGGCGATGTCGGGCGCCCGCCGCTCCAGCCACTGGAGCAGCAGGCGCGGCCCCCAGCTCGGGTGCGCCTGTCGCGCCTCGCAGATCCGCGCCGCAACGTCCTCGGGAATGCGGTGCGGGCAGTAGTGTGGCGCGCGGCTGCGATCGTGCAACGCGACCCGCCCGCCCTCGTCCATGCGATCGAGCCATTTGTAGCCGGTCTTCCGACTCACGTTGTACCGAGCGCACAACTCCGTCATCGTGTACAGATCGCGCCGGTGATCGGCGATAAAGCGTTCACGTTCGTCCACGGGTGCAGTCTCCAGCCATGGCATGCTTGCCCTCGGGGTCAAGGTCTGCCATGGTCTAGTGTCACCCATGTTCCCGGTCTAGAGTGTCACCTATGTACCCGGTCTGTACCCCAGCGGCTGTAGCTGACGCTGCGCGATAGATTAGGGAAATGAATCGTTCTTTTTCTGCGCAGCGCAGCTTAGCCGCGGTCCGTTAGGCAGCAGCATGACCTGTCGTTTAATATGAGGAGCCGAAGCGATGCAAGAAGTCCTCGTCGCGGTCATCGGAGTCTCAGCCGTCATAGGAGTCGCCGCGCCTAGCGTGATCGTCGTTCGGTTTGCAAACGTACTCGCTAAGCGACTAGAAGCCCGTCCGCCCGGCGTCACCACTCCCGATCCAGCGATTGGGGAGCTGCGGGAGGAGCTCGATGTCATGCAGGAACGGCTCGATTTTCTCGAGCGCGCCTTGGTCGCTCAGAGGAGTCAAAGTGGCCGCGTGCTGCCGGCGAAGTCTGAGCGCGCGGACCCGACCGCACACACACCGTCGTAGGCATGCTGCTGCCTAACCCCATTAAGAAGTGCGCGGTCAAGGGGCGTAGTTGATCCCCGCGGCGAGCGCCGCTCGCCGCCCTATCTGGTCGTTCCCTTCTGCTGGACCTCCGGGCGGCGAGTGCCGGTCGCATCGGCGGAACGTCACCCGCGGTGGCGTCCAAACACCAGTATGGGCTCACCGACTCGCCGCGGTTGCGCGCGAGCCGTCGCCTCCGACCGCGGCGCTCCCAGATGCCTCGTTGGCACACCGCCGGGCTTCCCAATCAAGCGCGTAACCCCCCGTGAGGAGAGGCAGTTAGGCGGGTGGGCTGGCCCGGCGTGGCCACTGCGCGTGTTTCCGATGACTCAGGACCCGGTCCTTGAACTGCCCGTTGAAGGCTTCCCGCTTGGTGCGCACGTGATAGACAATGCGCGCCAACTCGAGCGCGACCAGGGTGCGGGCGATCCGAATGGGCTTGCGCCGGGCTTGGGCTTTGAAGCAGGCCCGGATCTCGGGGTAGTACTGCACCGCGCGGATGCCGGCGTGACTG
>JBOHST010000354.1:0-4721 GCA_050733375.1 Gemmatimonadales bacterium | reverse complement strand
TCGGCGTGGAGGAACATGTACGTCAACGCGGTCCACGGCCGCACGGGCAGCAGGGCCGGCACGAGCACGAACGCGCTGGCCTGCTGCGGGAGCTGCTGCTGCCAGAAGTACGCGAGGATGTTGGCGAGGATGAGCAGCCGGACCCAATGCGTGGTCATGGCGGCGAAGGCTAACATATGAAGGCCATGAGCGCCTCCCCACGCCGTATTCTCCTGGCCGACGCCGATGCGTTTTATGTGGCCGTGGCGCGACTGGTCGATCCTACCGGCGCCGGGCGCACCCCGTTGCTCATCGTCGGCGGGTTTGCCGAGCACCGCGGCGTCGTCACGTCGGCATCCTACGAGGCGAGGCGCTTCGGGGTGCGCTCGGCCATGCCGATGGCGCGCGCGCTGCGCCTCTGCCCCCAGGCGATGGTCGTCCCCGTGCCGTGGGAGGCATGCGCCGCGAAGAGCCGCGAGATCCATGAGGTCCTGGACCGCTTCGCGCCCGTCGTCGAGCAGGCGTCGAGCGACGAGTCCTATCTCGACCTCAGCGGCACCGAGAAGCTGTACCACGGGGAGTCGCTCGCCGACACGGCGCGGCGCATCCGGACCGCGGTGCACGAGCGCACCACGCTGTGGGTGTCGATCGGCGGCGGCACGTCGAAGCTCGTGGCCAAGCTCGCGGCGGGGGTCGCCAAGCCCGCGCCCGATGCGCCGGGACCCGGTGTGCACATCGTCGCGCCCGGGGAAGAAGCCGCGTTTATGCGGCGGTTCACCCTCGCCGACATTCCCATGATCGGACCGAGGTCCCAGGAGCGGCTCGCCCACCTCGGCTGGAGAACGGTGGATGACGTCCACCGACTCGACCGCGGTGAGCTGGTCACCCGGCTGGGCGAGCGGGAAGGGGTGTGGCTCTGGGAGCGCGTGCGCGGGATCGACCCGTCCCCCGTCGCGGCGTGGGCCGATCCCAAGTCCATCAGCCGCGACAACACCTTTCCGACCGACCTGGATGCCGACGACGATCTGCTGCGCGAGCTGCTCGCGCTCGTCGACCGGGCCACCACCGACCTGCGCGCGGACGGTCTCGTCACTCACACAATCACGGTCAGGTTGCGCGATGCCGACTTCACCACCCGGCAGGCGAGCCGCACGCTCCCGGCGCCGGTGCTCACCGACACGGCCGTGTACGCCGTGGCGCGCACGCTGCTCGCGAAGCTCCGGGACGCGCGGCGCGTACCGGCACGGCTGATCGGCGTGGCGTTGTCGCAGCTCGAGCGACCGGGGGCCGAGGCCCAGCTCGCGCTGCTCGAGACCGAACGGCGCGCCGGGCCCGAGACCGAACGGGACCGCACCTTGGCGCGCGCGATCGACGCGGTGCGGGAGCGCTTCGGCCCCGACGCGTTAGGCCGGGCGCGGACGCAGGGCTGAGCCCGCTTTGCGCTTTCCCCGCAGGCGCGCCACTTTCCCTGCCGTTCCGGCTTTCGATCGGGCCCTCACTCCCCCCCGGAGGCATGCCAGCATGCCGCTGCGTCGGACCATCTTCGCATTCGTCGTCACGTTCGTCTGTGCGCTCGTGGTGTTCACGGTGCCGCGTCTGGCATGGAACACCATCCACGCAGCGGTGGGACAACAGCCCGATACCACCGTGCTGGTGCAGCCTCCCGCGATTCCGGACAGCGCGGCCGTGGCCCCGCCCGCCGAGTCGCGACCGCTGGGCGCGCGGCTGGTGGGTCTGTTCGGCATCGTGGTGATCCTCGGGATCGGATTCTTGCTCTCGAGCAACCGCCGGGCGATCAGCTGGCGCGTGGTGGCCTGGGGGGTCGGGCTGCAGGCGGCATTCGCGATATTCGTGCTGCGCGTCCCGGTCGGCCAGCGGATTTTCCAGGCGCTGGGGCGCTTCGTCACCGCGATCCTGAGCTTCTCCTACGTCGGCTCAGAGTTCGTGTTCGGCGAGGTCGGCAAGCAACACTCGAGCCTGGGGGTGATTTTCGCGTTCCAGGTCCTGCCCGCGATCATCTTCGTCTCGGCGCTGTTCGCCGTCATGTACTACCTCGGCGTGATGCAGCTGGTGGTGAAGGCGTTCGCGGTGGTCATGAACAAGGTGATGGGCGCGAGTGGCGCCGAGAGCTTGAACGTCGCCGCGTCCATCTTCATGGGACAGACGGAAGCCCCACTCACCATTCGACCGTTCCTGCCGCGCATGACGCGCTCCGAGCTGATGACGGTGATGACGGCCGGGATGGCGCACGTTTCGGGCTCGATCATGGCCGCGTACATCGCCTTCGGCATCGAGGCCCGCCATCTGCTCACGGCGGTCATCATGACCGCTCCCGGCACGATCATGATGGCGAAGATCCTCCAGCCGGAAACCGACACCCCGGAGACGCTGGGGGGCGTGAAGGTCGACATCCCGCGCACCGACGTGAACGTGGTGGATGCGGCGGCGCGCGGCACCACCGAGGGTCTGCAGCTGATGCTGAACGTGATCGCGATGCTGGTGTCCTTCATCGCGCTCGTCGCGCTCGCCAACGGCGCCTTCGGCTGGGTGCACGGCTACATCGCCTGGTTCCCGGCGAACATCCAGACGGTGCTCGGGTGGCTGTTCAGCCCGATCGCCTGGGTGATGGGCGTCCCGTGGCAGGACAGCGGGACCGTCGGCGGCCTGCTCGGGACCCGCATGGTGCTCAACGAGTTCATTGCGTACGCCCAGCTGGGGCCGCTCAAGGCCTCGCTCAGCCCCGTCTCGTTTACGATCGCGACGTTCGCGTTGTGCGGCTTCGCCAACATCGGATCCGTGGGCATCCAGATCGGCGGTATCGGCGCGCTCGCCCCCGAGCGCAAGCACGACCTCGCCCGCCTCGGCTTCAAGGCCATGCTCGCGGGGACGCTGGCGAACTTTCTCTCGGCGACGCTGGCCGGGATTCTGTTGTAACCGGCCCTACGCCGTGGCGGGGCGCGGCGGCGTCGCCTTCCGGAAACGACGCACGATCCACCACCCGGCGGCGGCGACGAGGCCGAGGGGCAGGATGACGCCCAACGACTGGATCGTCAGTGCGACCAGGCCGATGAAATTCCGCCATGCCTGTCGCACCGCCTCCGCGACGACGCCGGGGGAGCCGTTGTCCACCACCGGGATCGGCTCGTGGATGGTGAGTGTGAGGGTGCTGACCGCCGCTCGACTGCGCAGGTAGCGGAGCCGCCCCTCGTAGCGCTCGATCTCTTCCCGGACCCGCGCCAGCTCGTGCTCGACCTGGAGGACATCGGCGAGCTTGCCGGTACGGCGCGTCAGCAGGTCGATGAGCCGTGCCTCGAGCCGCCGCGCATTGGTCACCCGGGCTTCGACGTCCACGTACTCCTCCCCCACGTCCTGCGCCGAAACATTCACCGCCTCGACCTTCCCGAGCGGCCGGAGCCCATCGACGGCGTCGTCGAACCGATCCGCCGGCATGCGAATCTCGAGCGAGGCGGAGTGGAGCTGTCCCTTGCCGGCCTGAGCGGCGCTGCCCGCGACGAAACCGCCGACGCGATGCGCCAGCGCACGGGTGAGGGCTATGGCACGCTCGAGCGAATCGACCTCGATCGTGGCGGTGCCGGTCCGGATAACCAGATTGGGCAGCACGTCCGTCGCGCTGGGCAACATCAGCCCGAGCTCCGGCGCCGATGCGACGGCACCAGTCGAAACCCGAGCGGCGAGATCGGGCCGCGCCTCGCCTTCGGTCGACGCGAGGGGACGCTCATCCGCCAATCTGTAGGCCTGCGATGCCGGTCCGTTGGCTTGCTGACAGGCAATCACCAGCGCTACCGCGACGGCCGCGGCTATGCTCGATCGCATTGCTCCTCCTCGTTCGAGTGCACAAGTTCCCCGGGCATGAGAGACGTGGATCGCGGGCCGGCTTGCACATGGGGCGGACACCGTGGTGTGGCCACGTCCGTCCGGGCGGACGTGGTGTATCCCGAACGACCGTGAACCCCTTTACCCGTGAGGTTGCCGTGAGAACCGTCCGCCGAATGGTCACCTGCTGCGCACTGTTGCTTGCGGGTGTCCCGATTGCAGGTGCGTCCCAGACGGCGGCGTGCCGGGCGGTCGTCGCGCATGCGGATAGCCGCTACCAGGCGACGATCGCGACGGCGCGCCAACTCGTGTGCGACAGCCTCGCCCGGTCGATTCCCGGGTTGCAGGTCGCGGTGGCGGTGGATGGCCGGCTGGTGTGGTCCGAGACCTTCGGCTACGCGGATGTCGAGCGTCGCGTGCCCGTCACGCGCACGACGCTGTTCCGCATCGGCAGCGTATCGAAGCCGCTCACCGCAGCGGCGGTGGCGCAGCTGGTCGAAGCGGGCAAGCTCGATCTCGACGCGCCGGTGCAGCGATACGTGCCATCATTCCCGATGAAGCCGTGGCCCGTCACGACCCGCGCGCTTGCCGGTCACCTCGCCGGCATTCGTCACTACCGCGGCGCGGAGTTCGTGCTGAACCGGCGCTACGCGTCCGTGACCGAGGGCCTCGGCATCTTTGCGGGCGACTCGCTGTTGTACGAGCCCGGTACGCGTTTCTCCTACTCGAGCTACGGCTGGAACCTGATCTCGGCGGTGGTGGAAGGGGCGTCCGGGGAGGGTTTCCTGCGCTACATGAGCACGCACGTGTTCGGTCCGCTGGGGCTCGCCCACACGACGCCGGACCGCGCCGACAGCCTGATTCCCGAGCGCACGCGGTTTTACGATCGCGATCGCGCAGCTGGCTTC
>JBOHST010000353.1:0-2086 GCA_050733375.1 Gemmatimonadales bacterium | reverse complement strand
GCATCTCATCGCCTTCAACGTGAAGCGGGATGTGGGACTGCTGCGGTTGGACGTCCCGGCGGGACGCATCGCCGTGAACGCCGTCATCGAGACGGTCGTGTGGGTGGTCTGGCTCGCCCTCTGGATGCTGGGCGGCGGCTGGCGGGTGGTCGCCACGGCCGTGTTGTTCGTCACTCTCGTCGTCGAGCACAGCATCACCGACAACATCTTCCGCGGTCGCCCGCTGTTCGAGAACCTCTTGAACCGCAACACCGTGGGGTTCTCGGCGGTCGAGACGGTGGGCGGGACGGGCTGGCTCGCGCTGGTGGACGCCGAGCTGGGAGCGGTGGGCGTGGGCGTGTTGGCGGTCGCCTCGTTGATCGAGCATCGCATGGCGCTGTCGGTGGCGTCGAGGCCGGCCCGCTGATCGCTCGGTGTTCCCGTCGCTGATCGGGGAGGAAAACCGCGATGACTCAGGCTGCCGCTCGCTGCCGCGTGTTTCGTCAGCTGCATCAGTCTGGTTGCTTCGTGATTCCCAACCCGTGGGACCGCGGCAGCGCTCGCCTGTTGCAACAACTCGGGTTTCCGGCGCTCGCGACTACCAGCGCCGGATTCGCCTGGTCGTTGGGCCGACCCGACAACCGGGTGTCGCTGGAGGAGGCATTGGCCCACCTTCGCTCGATCGCGCATGCCGTCGAGCTGCCGGTCAACGCGGACTTCGAAGGCGGCTTTGCGATCGCTCCGGATGACGTCGGCACCAACGTCGCCGCCGCGACAACGACCGGGATCGCGGGACTTTCGATCGAGGATTCGACCGGCGAGGTCGCCAACCCCCTCTTCGATTTCCCGCTTGCGGTGGAGCGCATCCAAGCCGCTCGACGAGCGCTCGATGAGAGTAGCACGGGCATTCTGCTCACGGCGCGCTCCGAGGGTTTCGTCGTCGGGCGCCCCGACCTCGGCGAAACGATCCGCCGGCTCCTCGCCTATGCGGAGGCCGGGGCGGACTGCCTCTTCGCGCCTGGCATCCGAGTCCGGGCGGATATCGCGGCGGTGGTCAACGCAGTTGCCCCCAAACCGGTCAATGTGTTGGTCAGCGGCGATTTCACCACGGTCGCCGAGTTAGCCCAGGCAGGCGTGCGAAGGATCAGCGTCGGCGGCGCGCTCGCCAGGGCGGCCTGGAGCGGCTTCCTTCAGGCTGCGAAGGAAATAGCCGAGCAGGGCACTTTTACGAATCTCGCTGGTGTTTCGTCTACCGACCTCAACGGCTCCTTTCGTCTCGACCAAACAGACTCCAGCCGTCGGGGGGTGAGCCACCGCTCGGACAACGGAGGACACGGATGAACGTTGGCATCCTCGGATCAGACGTCGTCGCCACGACGCTTGGTTCCGGCTTTCTGAAGCACGGTCACGCCTGTATGCTGGGGACCCGGGACGCCAGGAAGCTCGCCGAGTGGCAGGCGAAGCACGCCGCCGCCACCATCGGCTCCTTCGCCCAGGCCGCGGCGTTCGGGGAGGTCGTCGTGCTCGCGGTGAAGGGCGACGCCGCCCTCGACGTGCTGCGATTGGCGGGCGACCCGGCGCTCGCCGACAAGGTGGTCATCGACACGACCAATCCGATCGCCGCCGCACCCCCTGTGAACGGCGTGCTCAAGTACTTCACGTCGCTCGACGAGTCGTTGTTGGAGCGCCTCCAGCAGACACACCCCGGCGTCCGGTTCGTGAAGGCGTTCAATTCGGTGGGAAACGCGCGGATGGTGAACCCGCAGTACGCGGGCGGGCGGCCCACGATGTTCATCTGCGGGAACGATGCCGCCGCCAAGCAGACGGTGACCGGCGTGCTCGACCAGTTCGGATGGGAAACGCTCGATCTGGGGGCCGTGGAGGCAGCGCGGGCCATCGAACCGCTGTGCATCCTCTGGTGCATCCCCGGCTTCCTGCGGAACGAGTGGACGCACGCGTTCAAGGTGCTCCACTCTTAGGCTGCAGAGCCACCGGTCGGACTTGAACCGACGACCGCTCGATTACGAATCGAGAGCTCTACCACTGAGCTACGGTGGCGAATATATGCTGCAACAACTTACCGCATTGGTCGACAGGTCTACGCCGT
>JBOHST010000352.1:0-3858 GCA_050733375.1 Gemmatimonadales bacterium | reverse complement strand
CGCCGGGGCCGCGAAGGGGTTGTCGCGCGCCGGCGCGTGCGCCAGCGATGCGAGCAGCGCCGCCTGACCGAGGCTCACGCTCCGAGGGCTCGCGCCGAAGTACAAGTCCGCCGCCGCCGTGACACCGGCGGTACCCTGGCCGAGGGGAACGCGGTTCAGGTACTGCTCGAGCACGGTCTGCTTGTCGAGGTGGACGTCGAGCCGCAACGCCCAGAGGATCTGGCTCAGCTTGCCGGGGAAGGTGCGCGGCGTGCCACGCAACAGCCGGGCGAGCTGCATCGGAATGGTCGAGGCGCCGGATACGACGCTGCCGGCGCGCAAGCCGTCACGCAGCGCGCGGCCTAGGGCGCGGAGATCGATGCCATGGTGCTCGTAGAAGCGGCGATCTTCGACCGCGAGAAACGCCTGGAGCAGCTTCGGGTCCATCTCGGCGAGGCTCGTCCAACCGCCGCGACCCGCGTCGCTGCGGGTGGCGCGCAGCGGCTGGCCGTGCCGATCGAGCAGCACGAGGCGGGCAACCGGACCGGGGTCGGCCAGCGCCGAAGGCAGTGGAAGAGCGACCCACACGACCAGCGCCATCAGACCGAACGCCACGCAGCCGCACACGGCCGCCCACCACACGCGCACGTGCTTGGTGCCGGGATGCCAATCGGGAACGCGCATGAGTCCATCTCGAAGATACAGCCCTGGCGGGGCGCCGCGCGGCGGTTAGGCTACATCGCCATGCCCACAGCCGGCACTCCCACCCTGCTCGGCGTTCCGTTCGACGCGGCGTCGTCGTTTCGCCGCGGAGCGGCCGCCGCTCCGCCCATGATCCGCGCTGCACTGCTTTCGTCGGCGGGGAACTCGTGGACGGAAGGGCTGGTGGATCTCGGGGTCCCGGGCGCGCTGGCGGACGCCGGAGATCTCGCGCTGCCCGAGGGACCCGAAGCGCGCCGAGCGATCGAACAGGGGGTCGCCGATGTGCTCGCCGGCGGCGCCCGTCCGATCATCCTCGGCGGCGATCATTCGATCACCTATCCGGTGTTGCGCGCCGTTCGCCGGCGAAATCCTCGACTGAGCGTACTCCACGTGGACGCCCACCCCGACCTCTACGACGAATTTCAGGGGGACCGTTTCTCGCACGCCTGCCCCTTCGCACGGGCGCTCGAGGAGCGACTCGTCGACCAGCTCGTCCAGGTCGGCATCCGCACCATGAACGCGCAGCAGCGGGCGCTGGCCGATCGCTACGGCGTCACCGTGATCGACATGGATGCATGGGTGGCCGGGCACAGGCCGACGCTCGCGAATCCGGTGTACCTGTCGATCGACCTCGACGGTCTCGATCCCGCATACGTGCCGGGCGTCTCACATCCCGAACCCGGCGGGTTGTCGGTGCGCGACGTGCTGACGCTGCTGCATCACCTGGAGGTGCCGATCGTGGGCGCGGACGTCGTGGAGTTGAACCCCGAGCTGGATGGGCATGGATTCACGGCGATTGTGGCGGCGAAGCTCGTCAAAGAGATCGCGGGCCGGATGCTCCAGCCCGGCGATGGCACCTCGGTGCGTCAGGATGGGTAACAAGTGGTACTCTTCATGGCGGGAGATCGCATGAACCGTTTCGTGTTTGGCTCGGCTGTCGGCCTCGTCGCGCAATCCGCACGGGACGGCCTCAACACCAAGATCGCGTGAACCGCCCGACGTCGAGGTGGCGGCAGCTTGCGCTGCTCGCCGCCGTCGTGCCGGCCGGCTGCTCCCATGACAGCCCGTTCGTGCCCGGCGACTATTCGCCAGGAGTGCCGTCCGGCACCAACTCGCTCGTCCGGCTCACCTTCAACTCGCGACTCGACCTTTCTCCTGTCTGGCTTCCGGACGGCAGCGGCTTCTTCTACACTCGCGAGCGGTCCGACCGGGTTGATCTCGACCGATGCCTGGCGCTCCTGCCGCCCGCGGGCGGCAGCATCGAGCGCGAGATCTGCGACCGCACACCGGCGGCCGACGATTCGGTCAACGCCTACACCTCCCCGGCGGTTTCCCCGGACGGTCGTCTGGCCTATGTGCGCGCCAGCGCGCCGCTCGACGTGGGCCGGCCGCTCGCGCCACGCTACCACGAGCTCGTCGTGGCGACGTTGGCCGAGCCCGTGCACGCACGCGTGCTGCAGTCGTTGCCCTATGTCGGCCCGAGCGGCCGCGGCCACGAGGAGATCACGCAGGTTCGCTGGGTGGCGGACAGCGTCCTCGTCTATGTCGCGCAGCACGTGCCCTACGTGGGGCAATGTCCAGTGTGCCCGCCGGACACCCTGCCCACTGGGGTCGAGATCGTGCAGCTCGACTACCGTGGTCCGGTCACCATCCTGACCATGCTGCCCGGATCGGATCAGGCCTCGTCAGTCGCCGTCGCCGCGCCCGACACCCTCTACTTCACCGTCAATGGGGATGCACGCGTGTTCAGTCTTGCGTTGTCGACCGACTCGGTCGGCGTGGTGCACGATTTCGGGCCCCTGGGCATCGCGCGCGACGTGCAGGTGGCGGGCCGCCACATGGTCGTGGTGGTCGGCGGCAACATCGCTTTCTTTATCGATCCGGCGGCCGGGCCGATCCAGCGGGATGACGGCGGCCCACTGATTCTGGTGGATCGGGACACTGGAACAGAGACGCCGTTCGGCCCGGTCGGGTTCATGTTCCGTCACCCGGCGCTGGCCCCTTCGGGGAGGAGCGTCGTGGCGGAGCTCGTGTTCGGTGGTACGACGGACTTGTGGCTCGTGGAGGTTCCGTGAACCCGATCGCTATCGCACTGCTCACCACCCTCGGGGCCGCGCCGCTGGCGGCCCAGACCGGCGGAGCGATCGCCGGCCGGGTGCGGGACGCCGTCTCGGGTCAGGGGATCGCCGGCGCGACGATCGCGGTGGACGGCGGTCGCCAGGGGGCCGGCACCGACAGCAGCGGCTTTTTCCGTGTGCGCGAAGTGCGCAGCGGCTGGCATCGGGTGCTGGTGGCGCGCATCGGCTACCGTCCGGTGGCGCACGACAGCGTGCTGGTCCGCAGCGGAGAAACCATCACCCTGAATGTGCTGCTCCAGCCACTGGCCCTGCAGATCGAGTCACTCACCGTAGTGGCCGCGCCCGATCGCGTGCTCGACCCGATGGCCCCGCAGGATCTGCAACGCATCACCGGGGACGAGATCCGCCGACTGCCCGTCACGACCGTCGAGGAAGCGGTGGCGCTCTCGGCGGGCGCGGTGGGGGAGAGCTATCGCGGCGGCCGGCTCGGACAGCAGGCGTTCGTGCTCGACGGCCTGGGCGTGAAAAACCAGCTCGACGCCTCCACCGGATCGCTCGGCCTCCGCATTCCGCCGGACATCCTCACGGAAGCGTCGCTCGTCACCAACGGATTCTCGGCGCGCTACGGTCAGGCGATTTCCGGCCTCGTCAACATCGTGACCAAGGACGGCGGCGAGCGTTGGGAGGGGCGGGTGGCCTACGAGACCGACCGGCTGCTTCCCAAAGGGTGGGACTACGGAATCGACCGGATGCTCCTCAGCGGCGCCGGGCCGCTCGGCCGGAGTGGCACCGGGTTCGCGGGCGTGCTCGACTTCGCCGGCCGGCTCGACGCCGACCCGGTCAATGCCCCATTGCCCCCCGACCCGCGCGACCCGCGCAACGCCAACCCGTCTCTGCTGCCCCACAACAGCGGTGAGCGCTACGATGCGGCGCTCAAGCTGACGGTGCCGTTCGGCGGACGGCAGACGCTGCGCCTGTTCGGGCTGAACTCGGTGGAGCAGCGGTTGCTGTTCGACCCGGCGTACAAGTACGACCCGACGTTCGCCCCGGCGCAACGGGTGCGGGGGACCCTGCTCGCCGGTCACGTGCAGCACACATC